>JBDSJK010000147.1:0-4235 GCA_039917535.1 Burkholderiales bacterium | reverse complement strand
GTCGATCGCGTCGGCGAGATCGTTGAGTTCGGCGAGGATGGGCGCAGTTCGCGCACGGTCGGTGCGATCCGGCTTCCGGTCGAACAGGCCGCGAGTCCCGGCGGCGGATCGATCTGCGTGATCGGTTACGTGTCTGGCGTGCGTTGTATGATCGTCACCGACGATGCGGGCATCGACGCCGGTGCGCTACACGCCATGGGCATCGAGAAATTTCAGCGCGCGCAGGTTATCGCCCTCGACAACAAGTTACCGTTCCTCCATTTGGTGAAATCAGCAGGCGCGAATTTGCTCAAGTATCGCGTCGAACATTTCATCCTCGGGGGCAAGAATTTCTACAACCTGGCGCGTCTATCCGCCGCGGGCTTGCCGGTGATTAGCGTCGTGCATGGTTCGTCGACAGCGGACGGAGCCTATCAAACCGGGTTGGCGGATATTGTCATCATAGTGCGTGGCCGCGCCAAAGCATTTCTGGCCGGGCCGCCGCTGCTCAAAGCGGCAACGGGCGAGATTGCGACCGATGAAGAGCTCGGCGGCGCGGAGATGCACAGCATCGTTTCCGGCACCAGCGAATATCTCGCCGATGACGATGCCCACTCCATCGGCATGGCGCGCGATCTCGTTGGCAAGCTGCCCTGGAAGAAAGCATCCATGCGGCTTCCAGGGGCATGCCGCCATGAGCCGCACTGGATGAGCTGCTTGGCGTGATGCTCTTCGACGCAAAAAATCCGTCGATATGCGCGAGGTCACCGCGCGCATCGTCGACGATTCGGATTTTCTAGAATTTAAAGCGTTGTATGGCCCGCAAACCTTGTGCGGTCGCGCGTTTCGACAGCCAGACGTCGGCGTTCTATACATCGGGCTTGTTGTTGGACGACGGCGTCATCGACCCGCGCGATACCCGACACGTGCTTGCTTTCGTGCTATCCGTATGTGCGGAAGCACCGCAACGTAAAGTGAACCCCATGCAGTTTGGCGTGGCGCGGATGTAGCGATTCAACCACTAGAGGAGTAACCATGCAACTCACCCAAGAACATCAGGAATTAAGACGCAACTTAACCAAGTTCATCGACAACGAGATCAATCCCACGTCGAGGAATGGGAAGCAGCAGAGATTTTTCCGGCTCATGATCTGTTTAAGAAAATGGGCAATCTGGGTTTTCTTGGCTTGACCAAGCCGGAGGATTTCGGCGGCATGGGTTTGGATTATTCCTATGCGGCGGTGATGGCGGAAACCTGGGGGCACATCCAGTGCGGTGGGATTCCCATGGCCATCGGCGTGCATCCGGATATGGCGACGCCGGCGTTAGCGCGCTACGGCAGCGACGATTTGCGTAAGGAATTTTTAGCGCCTTCGATCGCGGGTGATTATGTTGCGTGTCTAGGCGTGTCGGAAATTGGTGCGGGCTCGGATGGGGCGTCGATCAAAACTTGGGCCAAGAAAGACGCTGACGATTACGTCGTCAACGGCGGCAAGATGTGGACCACCAACGGCACCCAGACTGATTGGATGTGCGTGCTGGCGAACACATCGGACGGCTCGCCGAACAAAAGCACGACGCTGATTTGCGTGCCGATGAAAACAAGGGGGTGAGCGTAGCCAAGAAAATCCGCAAGATCGGCATGATGGCCTCCGACACGGCGCAGATATTTTTTAACGACGTGCGCGTGCCGCAACGTTTCCGCATCGGGGAAGAGGGCATCGGCTTCACCTATCAGATGCAGCAATTTCAAGAGGAGCGCCTGTGGGCCGCGGCCAAGGCCATTGAGGGGCTCAAGCGCAATCTGAATGAGAGCATTGAATACATCCGCGAGCGACAGATTTTCGGTCACAGTGTATTGGAATTTCAAAGTGTGCATTTTCGTTTGGCGGAACTACAAACTGAAGTCGAGGCGCTACGGGCGCTGACCTATCGCGCGCTGGATCTTTACGTGAGCGGCCAAGATGGGATCGAGCTTGCATCCATGGCGAAGCTCAAGGCCGGGCGCTTGCTGCGCGAAGTGCCCGACCCCTGTTTGGCAGTATTGGGGCGGCAGGGGTTACACCTGGGATAACCCAATTTCACGCGCCTATCGCGACGGCACGCTCGCTTCCATGGGCGGTGGCGCGGGCGAAGTCATGCTGGGCATCATCTGTAAATATATGGGCATCTTGCTGCGAAAATGATCGCCACATGATCGACCTGCACATCGTGTCGGGCATTTATTTTGTGACGTTCACTAACCCGGCAACGCGTAACGCCCTGAATGAAAAAATAATGGCAGGCCTGGAAGCCGCTCTGGATGCGGCGTCTGGAGATGCATTCGCCAGGGCCGTGGTGCTGCGCGGGCCGCAGGGCAGCTTCTGTTCGGGCGGTGATTTTGCGCAATTCAAAGCAATGGTGACTGAGGTGAAAGTAGAGCCAGAGCCGAATCCGGTCGCCCAACGCAACCGAAACTTTGGTCGTCTGTTGGAAAAAATGATCGCCTTCGACGTGCCGCTGCTGGCGCTAGTCGAAGGGGCGGCCATGGCGGCGGCATCGGACTTGCGGCAACATGTGACGTGGTGTTTGCCACTGAGGGCGCAAAATTTGCCATGCCGGAAACCACCCTCGGTCTACCCCCCGCGCAGATTGCGCCGTTTGTCGCGATGCACATCGGTATCGGTGCTGCGCGACGCTTGATGGTCACGACTGCGCGTTTGACCGCAGGCGGGGCTTGCACGGTCGGCCTAGTCGATCAAGTTGTGCTGGATTCAGGCGCGCTGAAAGCCGCTGCGTTGTCATGGCTTAATCAACTAGGCCGCGCGGAGCCGCAATCGGTTCGCTGCACGAAAGCCATTCTTGCATGTTCTCGTCGCGATTCGCTTTCGAGCACACTCGACTATGCTGCCGACCGATTTGCGATCGCTTTGCGTAGCGGCACTGTATCCGAAGGCATTGCCGCTTTCTCCGCCAAACGGCCTCACGCGTGGCGTGTGGAAATAACTGAGTGGCCGGATCTACCTGAATGAAGTTAGGACGCATTCTAATCGCAAATCGCGGCGAAATCGCTGTACGCATCGCGCGCACGGCTAGACGCATGGGCATCCACAGCGTGGCGATTTATTCCGATGCCGATGCCAACGCGCCGCGCGTGCAATGGCGCCATCGCGATTGGCGGCGACACGCCCGCAGAGTCGTATTGGGTGTTCGATAAAGTACTTTACGCGGCACGGCAAAGCGCTGCCCAAGCGATTCACCCCGGCTATGGATTTCTCTCGGAGAATCCAGCATTTGCCGCCGCGTGCGAAGCTTCGGGTATCACCTTCATCGGTCTGTCGTCGCAGACCATCCAGGCCATCGGCGATAAGGTCGCTGCGAAGCGCTTGGCGAGCAACATCGGCGTACCGGTGTTGCAGGGTTACGACGCCGACAACCATAGCATCGAGACATTAGTCAGCGAGGCCAAGTGCATTGGCTTTCCGATCATGATCAAAGCAGCAGCCGGCGGCGGCGGGCATGGTATCCGGCTGGTCCAGCACCCGGAAGAACTGAACGATGGGCTGCGCTCCGCTGTCTCCGAAGCAAAAGCTACCTTTGGCGATGCGGTTATTTCTGGAGCGCGCGCTGATCGCGCCGCGCCATATTGAAGTGCAGATCTTTGCCGACAGGCACGGCAAGGTGATTCATCTTGGCGAGCGCGATTGTTCTATACAACGCCCGGCCTTGATCCGTTCGTTCTTTAAACAGCCCAGTGTCGCCTATATTTCTGAGTGCTGAGTAATTAGGTCTCCAAATCCAAAAAAGCGCGACTAAAACCGGTCATGCAGTAAGTTTCGATATTTTCGAACTATCGCGGTATTTGCCCTTTTATTTGATCTGTATCAAAATACAGGATCACACATCCCAATAGCATGGACTAAATTTGAACAATCTATAAGTCGCGGAGACAAATATGTATCGACAGCAATTGGTGTACCTATAGGCACTAAGTTTGGCGAGCATCACCAACTCATCTATGGGCGCGGATTCTGCCCAGGGCAAAGCGCTGTATGAAGCCCGTTGCCTGGAATGCCATAAAGAAAGTCCCTAGGCTGCTGGAAGCCCAAAAGCACGAACTTTGGGGGCTGTTAGGGCTTATTCAGTCTTATGGGATTCACTTGTTACCGGACCACAATGGACGAAGGACGAGGGGGACAATGTTGTTACATATCTTAACGAACGATTTTATCGATATTGATGGTCAACCACTGTGGAACAATAATATTCAGCGTCAT
>JBDSJK010000146.1:0-7113 GCA_039917535.1 Burkholderiales bacterium | reverse complement strand
ATATGCTGCGTCGCAATTTTTCCCTCGTGCCTTGTCTTGCTTAGAACTCGAAATAAATCAGAGCTACCTTAATAAAAAAATTGCCCGCCCGGCGGGCCGGGACGGGCAACAGCAGCAAAGTCGTCGCGCTCGGCAAGCGTGGCGCAATAGCCTCGCCGTTATTTCTTCTTGTCGTCTTTCTTTACAGGGGCAGCTTTTGCAGGCGCCGCTTTGTCATCGGCCTTGACGGGCTGGGCCGTTGCGGGCACATCGGCGGCGGCGATTGCGGCCGCTTCTTCATCTTCCTTGACTGCTCTCGGGATGATGATGGTTGCGACCACCGGATTTTCCATTCTCACTTTCGCGACAATGTCCACGCCGCTCGGCAGCGGCAAGTCTTTGACGTGAAGGGAATGGCCCGCCGTCAGGTTGGACAGATCGACCTGAATAAATTCCGGTAGGTCTTTCGGCAAACACATGATGTTGAGTTCGTTGATCACGTGGCTCACGATGCCGCTAGACAATTTCACGCCCGGAGAGATATCTTCGTTGATGAAGTGCAGCGGCACTTTCATATGGATCTTCGCATCGGCGCTGACGCGCTGAAAATCCACGTGCCCGACGATTTGGCGGAACGGATGCATTTGCACATCGCGCAACAACACCTGCTGATCGACGCCGTCCAGCTTCATGCTCAAAATCGAGGCATGAAACGCTTCGGAGCGAAGCTTGTGATAAATGTCGTTGTGATCGAGATCGATGGGCGTGGCGTCTATTCCACCGCCGTACAAAATGCCCGGAACGCGCCCCGCGGTGCGCAGGCGGCGGCTCGCACCCGTGCCCTGTGCTTGGCGGGTAACTGCTGTGATTTCAATTTTCATTACTGACTCCTAATAAAAGACCAATCGCGACCAATTGATCTCGTTACACAAGACCAGCAAACTGACTGGTCACCAAAATTATTCAACAAATAACGAACTGACTGAATCGCCTTCGCTGATGCGGCGCATGGTCTCGGCCATCAACGGCGCGACGCTGAGTTGACGAATACGCTTGCACGCCCGCGCCGCTTCGCTCAGGGGAATCGTGTCGGTGACGACCAATTCATCCAACGCGGAATTGCTGATGCGTTCAATTGCGCCACCCGATAATACCGGATGAACGCAATAAGACAACACGCGTTTCGCGCCCTGCTCCTTTAGCGCGTGAGCCGCTTCACACAAAGTGTTCGCGGTGTCCACTAAGTCATCCACGATCAAGCAGGTGCGCGCACTCACGTCACCGATCACATTCATCACTTGCGACACATTGGGTTTGGGACGGCGCTTGTCGATAATGACCAACTCCGCATCGTCCAGGCGCTTCGCGATGGCGCGGGCGCGGACGACGCCGCCCACGTCCGGGGAGACAATCACGATGTCTTCGTAGTTATGTTTCCAAATATCCTCGAGCAACACCGGTGTGCCGTAAATGTTGTCGACCGGAATATCGAAAAAGCCCTGGATCTGGTCAGAATGCAAATCCATGGTCATGACGCGATCCGAACCCACGCTGGTCAGCATGTTCGCGACCATCTTCGCGGTGATCGGTACGCGCGACGAGCGCAGGCGACGATCCTGCCGAGCGTAGCCAAAATAGGGAATTGCCGCAGTGATGCGCCCGGCGGAAGCGCGCTTCAGCGCATCCACCATGATCAGCAATTCCATCAAATTATCGTTCGAGGGGCTGCAGGTGGACTGCAAGACAAATACATCTTTGCCGCGCACATTTTCCAAAATCTCAACCATGATCTCGCCGTCGCTAAATTTGCCGACGGTGGCGCGGCCCAGCGGTAGATCGAGATGGCGCACAACGGCATCGGCGAGTCCAGGATTCGCGTTGCCGGTAAATACCATTAAATTTTCAAAGGCCATGATTTGGAATTTAGAGACTGAAGACTCGAGGCTAGTTACGTTTTCTCAGTGACCCAAACACTGTGAACATCTACCGCTGAAAAACTAGAGGCTATCCTCCAGCTCCCTATTTGGCTGGGGAGGTAGGGATCGAACCTACGAATGCCGGAATCAAAATCCGGTGCCTTACCACTTGGCGACTCCCCAAAACTCTAAAACTCAGCGAGCGGATGGCGCTGCCATCCCGCCGCGATAAATCCCTGCATGGCCTCAGGCTTGGCATCAAACACGCGCTGCGCGTCTTCGCGCCGCCCAAAACTCGCAAATACCGCCCCGCCGGAACCGGTCATGCGCGCTGGCGCGTAATCGTCAAGCCATTGTAAATATTGTTTTATTTCGCCATGATGCCGTTTTGCGACCGGCTCAAGGTCATTCCGCAACAAGGCCGACGAAAAGTCGAGTATTTTGATGGGAATCGAATTCCGTGTCAAATCGGGATCGGCGAAGATGCTGAGTGTAGCCACGTGGACTGGCGGCGTAAGCACCACGTACCAGGCATGAGGCACGGTAATCGCCGTGAGTTGTTCGCCCATTCCCTCGGCAAATGCGGACTGGCCAAACACGAACACCGGCACGTCGGCGCCCAGCTCGAGGGCAATTTCCTGCAGTCGTTCACGGCTCAGATTTAAGTTCCACAGACGATTCAGGACAATCAGCGTGGTAGCCGCGTCGGAACTGCCACCGCCCAGGCCCGCGCCCGTTGGCAGGTGTTTTTCCAGGGAAATTGACACCCCGCGGACTGTTCTGGTCTTGGCGCGCAACAGGCGAGCAGCACGGACGCAAAGATCTTGCTCAGGTGGAATATCGTCTGGCCCGGATGTGCGTTCGACCACCCCATCATCGCGCAGCGCAAAGCTCAAATAATCGCAGCGGTCGATGAATGTAAAAACGGTCTGCAACAGATGGTAGCCATTGGCGCGCCGACCGACTACGTGCAAAAACAGATTGAGCTTAGCCGGAGCGGGATATCGAATTAACGACGTCAAGGCGCACTAAGTAGCGGGACGATCGAATCGACGAAGAAACGAATGGTCATATCGTCGCGTTTCATGACGATGCGGTGTGGCAGTTCAATGTTAGCCAGCGGATGAAAGTCGGAATATTGAATGTCCCAGTTCTGTTGCTTGAGATGAACCAGGCGGTTGTTCTCGCCACGCTCTTCCTCAGCCTGGCTGTCGGGCACCGGCCGGCCCAGCACCCAATACTGCAGACCGTTGAGCGGCAATCGCCAGCCCATCACCTGCTCCATCAACTGATCGGCATCCTTCGCTTGATAGACTTCCTTGTCACTGGTCGTAAGCTTGGCGCCCTGAGCATTTTGCTCGATCTTGGCCACGGTGGTGCCAATTGGCGTATAGACCGTGATTTCATGATTGGGAGATGCGTGCAGCCACTGCAAACCCCCGCTGTGGCCCTCGTTGCCCTGCTTGACCGCCAGGCGCCCAGTAAGCTTAAGCGCCTTGATTTCCACCGCTTCGCCGGGCCCGGCTACGGGCGCCCCTCCGTCGCGCCGCGACTCCAGGCCCGCACAGCCGGCGAGCAGCAGCGCGAATGTCAGTAACGCGACATGGCTACGTGCCATCAGGCTTCTACCATCATTCGCCTGCGTCTACTTCAGGCGCTTAACGACTTCAATCAACGCTTCGTTTTCGGGATGATCGCGTAACGCCGTCTGCCAGATCTTATTGGCTTCGCTGCGTTTGCCCCTGGCCCACATTGCTTCGCCAAGATGGGCGGCGATCTCGGGATCGGGACGAATATCGAAGGCCCGCTGCAAGGTCGCGATGCTGTCGTCCAGCTTGCCCTGCTTGAATTGTACCCAGCCTAAGCTGTCGATGATGAACGGATCATCAGGGGAAAACTCCAGCGCCTTGCTGATAAATTCCGCGGCCTCGGTGTAGCGCGTGGTTCTCTCCGCCAGGGTGTAGCCCAACGCGTTGTAGGCGTGGGCATGATCCGGCTTGAGAGTGATGAGCTTGCGTAAATCCGCTTCTAGCACTTCAATGCGATTTACTTTTTCCGCCGCCATAGCGCGGTCGTAGAGCAGATCGGGATTATCGGGAAACTGCTTCAGGCCCGCGTCGAGCCGGTCATAGGATTCCTGATAAGCTTTCACATCGCGCAACACGCCTGCGTCGGCCATGACCAGTTGCACTTTCTGCGCGTCAGACTCGGTCTTAAGGCCACTAAGGTGAGCGCGCGCTTCGCCGAGCTTGTTTTGCTTGGCAAGCATACTGGCAACCTTCACTTGAGATGTGAAATATTGTTCGCCCGCTTCAACGCTCGCATACCAGGCCGCGGCGTCGCTGTAGCGCTTTTGTTCCTCGTTCACCTGACCCAACGAATAGCGTACGGCATCGGGATCGCGGGGATTTGCTTTGAGCGCGCGGGCGAGGTAACGCTCCGCCGTTTCATAGTCTTGCAACTGGCCCGACAGCATACCCGCAGTCGTGAGCATTTCAGAATTGTTGGGTGACGCTTTCACTAGCGTTTCAAGCTGCGCCCTTGCACCGGCAATATTTTTCTGGCCTGCTAACAAGCGCGCATAGCTGAGGCGCACTTCGTTTGAATTGGGATAACTCGCGAGGAATTGGTCGTAATATTTCACGGCTTCTTCGCGGTTGGCCTGCCACAGGATTTGCGCCTGCAACAGCGCGCCCGCATCCCACCCAGGCTTGAGTTCATTCGCTTGTTTCACTTCTGAAAGGGCAAGATCGTTCTGCGCCGCGCCCAGGGCCGCTTGGGCTATGGCATAGTGGGCTTCAGCTATTTTAGAATGAGGCTGCGCGAGCTGTTGTGTGAGCTCCAATGCACCGCGCTTGTCGTTTTGCCGCACGAGCATATTGTTCAATTCCATAAAGCCCTGGCGCACTTGCGGCTCTTCGCCCGCCACCATCTTTTGCAGGTACGGGCGGGCATCGCTGAATTTACCCTGGTTCAATAGCACAGAAACGATGATCTGCCGCGCCTGTTGGGATTGAGGATCCGCCTCAGACCACAGCTTCGCCGCCTCTAACGCCTCGGCGGTTTGGCGGGCATACACGGCTATTTCCGTGGCGCGCTGGGCGATACGTGGATCTTTCGTTGACTTCGCGAGATCGAGGTAGGTGGCCGTTGCCACGTTTAAACGCCCACGCTGGGCGGCGATTTCCGCCAACAACAAGCGATAGACGATACTCGCGGTGAGTTCCTGGCTGGGCAGATTTCCTTGGCCGTCGGCCGTCGGCTCCAACCCGTTTTCCATTTCCCGCGCAGCGATCAACAGCTCATCGGAGTTCGCCGCCACGCGATTAAACGTGGGCGCGGCGCAGGCAGATAGCGCGGAAAGTGAGAGGAAAACAAACAATATTTTTTTCATGGGAAGCCGATTTAATGGATTAGAAGGCGAACTACATAGACTGCCGCAGCCGGGTTAAGTTCGTGTATTGAAGCTAGTTTAGGTATATTTCGTATCCTACACAAGCCGTGCATACCAAACTGGGTTTCCATGCCTGAACTGCCAGAAGTTGAAACCACGCGACTGGGTCTCCTGCCCCGCCTCGTCAATCGTAAGATACTCGATCTCGTTGTGCGCGAGCCACGCTTGCGCTGGCCGATTGCGGCGGGTCTTGGCGACCAACTGCGTGGCACGCGTATTGTAACCATCGCGCGGCGCGCCAAATATCTGCTGATCGACTGTAGCACGGGCCACTTGATTCTGCATTTGGGCATGTCGGGCAGCTTGCGCATCGTGGAAAAGACCGTCGCGCCCGGCAAGCACGATCACTATGATTTATTGACCGATAGCGGCACGGTAATTCGCTTCACCGATCCACGCCGCTTCGGTTCGCTGCACTGGACGCGGGACGCGCCAGCGCAACACCCGCTGCTCGCTAAGCTAGGACTGGAGCCACTCTCCGAGGCATTTCATGGCGCTTGGCTATACCAAGCCACTCGCGGCCGACGCGTCAGCATTAAGCAATTTGTGATGGATCAGCATCAGGTCGTCGGTGTCGGTAACATTTATGCAAACGAATCGCTATTTCGTGCTGGCATTCATCCGCATATTCCCGCCGCTCGAGTGGGACTGCAGCGCTGTGAAGCCTTGGTCGATGCGATCAAACACACGTTGAACCTTGCGCTCAAGGCAGGCGGTAGCACGCTGCGTGATTTTGTCAATAGCGAGGGCGAGCCCGGCTTATTTCAGTTGAGCTACCGAGTTTACGACCGCACGGGTGAGCCCTGTTTTCGCTGCCGCCAAGCCATACGCGAGATTCGCCAAGGCCAGCGCGGAACTTTTTACTGCGCCACATGCCAACATTAAGATAATTTTGCTTCTGCTACAATTTTTAACAATTCAAGGAGGCGCGCCGAAGGAATGAAAGCGGTATAATCAGGCCTAGCCTGATTTAAACTGCCGCATAGACGGCGTGACGACCAGTGTCCGCAAAGAGGCCGTCAAATCAGAATTTGCAACTCCACTAACGTATAGTAATTACTCAAGTTCATGCCGCAACCCCAAGCTAGCGAGCGCGACGCGCTGCCGGATTTTGAGCCGAACAAAAACGTTCAGGAGTTGTATCTCAACATGCTGCGCAAGAAGCGGCAGCGGATCACGATATTGCTGACCAACGGCACGCGCTTTGATGGAATCATCGGTTCGTTTGACGTTCACACCCTCATGCTTAAAGGCGCCGAGTCGATCGTGCTTTACAAGCAAATGATCGCAATCATCTCCCCCCAGACATCCAAGCCCACGCGCCCACGAACCGAATCGAGCACCGCACCGCCACCGACTCGTATGTTGCGCACGTTTGCTCAGCGGGAAAGCACCGATGAGCCGAAGCCAAGTCCAACGGTTGTGGTGCGGCAACGCCGGACCGTAATTAAACCAGAATAACGGCTAAGCTTTTGGCGGGATAATTTCGCCACTCACCACGCCAAAACCCACGCGATAACCGTCGCCCTGGCACCAGCCGCGCATAATGATTTCATCGCCGTCTTGAATGAAGGTGCGCTGCGAACCATCGGCAAGCGAGAAGGAGGTTTTTCCGTTCCAAGTTAGCTCCAACAGACTACCTAGCGAATCCGGCGTTGCGCCGCTGATGGTGCCTGATCCCATCAGATCGCCCACCCGCGTATTGCAGCCGGACACCGTGTGATGGGCGAGTTGTTGCGCCATGGTCCAGTACATGTGCTTGAA
>JBDSJK010000145.1:0-5058 GCA_039917535.1 Burkholderiales bacterium | reverse complement strand
GCCGTGTACGTGAATTGCGCACGGAAGAAGGATATTTGATTCTTACACACAATGACCGGAGCGAATTAAAGCCTGGCCAATACGTACTAGAAAGTCCGACACCACAACCGGCTTTTGAGCGCGCTATTTCAAAAGAAACTCGCGCTTATGTCCTCGACCGCAACGGATTTACTTGTCAGATGTGTGGTGCGGTAGCCGGAGAGCCGCACCCATATGATCCAACGCGCAAAACCCGCCTCCATATTGGCCATATTATTGATAAGAGCAAAGGCGGAATTGATGAGTCTTCGAATCTCCGGGCCATTTGCTCCATTTGTAACGAAGGCGCGCAAAACGTTACGCTGATACGCCCTGATTTAAAGCAGCTTTTGATTCAAATCCGCCGCGCAACCTCGGCAGACCAGCTTGAAGTTTTAAGATGGCTCATTGCAAAATTCCCCAGACAGGCGGCTGGGGAAATCACGAAATAGTGGACGCTGATGGACAAACTGACCCCTGATCGTCGCTCGGAGAACATGCGCCAAATCCGAGGCAAAGATACAATCCCAGAATTGGCGGTACGCGAAATTTGCCGGAAAATTGGATTTCCAGGCTATCGCATTCACCGAAAAGACTTACCAGGAAAACCTGATCTTGCTTGGTTTGGGCGGGGAAAAATCGTTTTTGTTCACGGTTGTTTTTGGCATGGGCATGACTGTAACGAGGGCAGGCGTAAACCGAAATCGAACAAAGACTACTGGATACCGAAGATTAAGCGTAACAAGCAGCGCGACGTTGAAAATGTCGCTGGACTAAGCTCAGGTGGCTGGGATGTTCTTATCATTTGGGAATGCGAGATAAACAATAGAGCGTTTCTCTCAATCAACCTTCAAAGGTTCTTATCAGAAACGGTAGTGCGTTAGGCTAGAAAAGCCGAAGCACCGTCGCGCGCCTTAAGAAGCCGCCGCAATCCAATTATAGAGCGCCAAGCCGCCGTCGACCGCCACGGTCGTGCCGGTGACATAAGCCGAAAATCTCTCGCTCACCAGCGCCACCGCCATGTTCGCCATGTCTTCTTGTGCGCCCCTACCGGCTGCGCTGGCGTTAAAATAAAAGGGTGAGCCACGCTCGCGTTTTTTGTTGCGAACCTCACGGCCGAATATACCCAAATCCCTCCTGCGACTGTAAGCGAGCAATCTCCCCGACACCCGAAGGCACGACGACGACCGTGTCGAGCAATTGATCTTTGGTGATCATAAAATAATTCATCGCCTGCTGGCACACGCGGAACTCGACACCCTGCACGGATAAATCGTCGACCCAGGCCGAAAACGATTTGCCCTGCAGATCCTTGGCGTCCTTGGTGAAGGCCTTGATGCCTTCAAAGTTGGCGACGACGATGATCTTCGACTTCGGATCGCCTTGCAGTTGAAACATGATGTTGTACATTGCATGGGTCGCATGGGTAAGGCCGTCGTGCACATGGTAAACAGTCTTGGTCGGTTCCGCCTTAACGGAAGCAGATAGCCCGATCAATGCGACGCACAGTAACAGCGCACGGAGTAACGGATAGGATAGTCTCAGCATGAAAAGCTCCTCCTTAAATAGTTGAAATGGCCCTGCTGTGAAAACACAGACGGAAAGAACTGTCTTTTCTAACTGAAATGTACTGCGGTTAGTGCGGCGGAGCAACCCAACACCTCAAGTTAGGGGGGATTGACATCAAAACCCCCAACGTTCACCCATTCCAGCGAGCGTCACCGCACCCAATACCGCGAGGATTCCGGCGGCGACGCTACGAACTATCCGAGTGGGCATCCGATGAGCGATACGGTCACCCAGCAGCACCGCGGGAACGTTGGCAATCATCATGCCGAGAGTCGTTCCGGCGAGCACTGAAAAAAATGCATGATACTGCGCGGCCAGGGCCACCGTTGCGACTTGAGTCTTATCGCCCATTTCCGCGAGAAAAAAGGCGACCAGTGTTGTACCGAAGATGCCGAAACGCCCAAGTTTAGCGTCGTTTTCGTCGAACCTGTCGGGGATGAGCGTCCAGATCGCCATTCCGATGAAGGAGACGCCCAGAACCCAACGCAGCGTTTCAGGCCTGACCAGAGATGTAATCCACGAACCAAGCGCACTGGCAAATGCGTGATTTACCACGGTCGCGACCAGGATGCCGATAATGATAGGCAGCGGCTTACGGAATTTCGCGGCGAGGATGAAGGCTAAGAGTTGGGTCTTGTCGCCGATTTCGGCAAGGGCAACGATGCCCGTTGATATGAGGAAAGCTTCCACATGCACTCCTTGGCCGGACTAAAGACGAATGACCAGATCGCTTCTCCGGCCAGTCCGAAGGCGATATGGTCAAAGGTCTTGCCAAGCTAGGGCTGCTTACACCATGACCGAACGGTCAAGCATGTTGACGTAAGCCTCGTCGTGCGACGAGCGGCTACTCCCCAATGACATAATTATCATACGGTATCCAGGCTGTCCGGTCGATAGCCATTTTTAGCGACAGTGTCACTTCAGGTATCTGCGTGTCACGCCTTTCGACCGGTGTCAAAGCTCGCGTACGGTGCTCAACCGTTACA
The DNA here is from genome assembly GCA_039917535.1 of Burkholderiales bacterium. GTDB lineage: Bacteria > Pseudomonadota > Gammaproteobacteria > Burkholderiales > JALYOK01 > JBDSJK01. The sequence goes on along the minus strand of JBDSJK010000145.1, from coordinate 2,485 downwards.
ATCAGGCAGCCGAGCATCACGCGATTATCGACTACTATTTAATCGGCATGGCGTCGAAGATTAGGCAGGTGGTTACAGCGTGTGCGTACAACGTCCCGTCTGGTCCAACCAGCCGGCCTTCTGCCGTTGCGACGCGTCCGCCCACGTGTATCACTTTGCCTACAGCCCGCACCAGCGACACTTTTTCCGATACGGCTTTGACGTAGTTCACCTTCAGCTCGAGCGTGGTGTAAGCCTTGCCTGCGGGCAAGGTTGAATGGACGGCGCAGCCGACCGCCGAGTCGAGCAAGGTGGCGATCCAGCCGCCGTGCACGGTGCCGATGGGGTTGTAGTGTTCGAACTTCGGCTGGCCTTGAAATACGGCGCGGCCAAACTCAACTTCGACGCTGACGAAGCTCAGGGTTTGGCCAATGGGAGGACTCGGTAGCTCACCCCTGAACATGGCCTGGAAGAGTTCCAGCCCGGTCTTGCCCACCACGTCCACCGCGGAGGCGACGCCCACGCTCGCTAGTTTGCTGCGCACTAGGCGTTCCTGTTCGCGCCATTGTTCGAGCCCGTTGCTGTCAGTCGATTCGCTCATGATTTTCTCCATTAACTTGCAATTACAACTATTGTAGGTACAATAATAACTATGGACAAGTCTGTTGCTATCAAACCCGTCGGCTGCACCAATCTGAAGTTGCGCCAGCTCACGCGCCGCATCAGCCAGCACTACGACACCCATATGGCGCCGCTGGGCATCAAGACCACACAATATTCGCTGTTGTCGGCGGTGCAAAAATTAGGACCGATTCAGCCATCGGCGTTAGCGCGGACATTAGAGATGGACGTGTCGACGTTGTCGCGCAATATGCGTCCGCTGATCGACCAGGGTTTGCTGGAACTTGCACCCGGCGCCGATGCGCGCAGCCGTCAGTTGCTGATCACGGACGCCGGTCGCGTGTTGCGCGATCAGGCACAAAAAAGCTGGCGCGCGGCTCAGGAAAGCATCAATCGGCTGCTCGGTGTTTCCAACGTGACCGCGCTGCACGCGTTGCTCGACCAGTCGTTGACGCAGTTGCGCACGTCTACGGGGAAAATCAATGAATAGTTCGACGCCACGCTACGCTACCTGGCTGATCCTGCTCGCAGCGGCAGGCACATTTGCGTTGACCATGGGCATGCGGCAAACCATGGGTCTATTCATGAGTCCGCTTAACACCGCGACCGGTTTGGGCATTGGCAGCATTAGCCTTGCGTTTGCGTTCGGCCAACTCTGGTGGGGCCTGACGCAACCGTTTGCCGGCATGGTGGCCGACCGCGCCGGGGCAGGCCGCGTGATGTTTGTCGGTGTCTTGCTCGTGGCAATCGGCACTTTCATCACGCCGTTTATGACGTCCACCGCCGGACTGATTTTTGCGATCGGCGTGCTCGCCGCCGGTGGTGCGGGCATGGCGGGACCGTCCGTGTTGATGGCCGCGACCACGCGCCTGCTCCCGGCGAACAAGCGCGGCATGGCCACCGGCATCGTCAATGCGGGCGGCTCTTTCGGCCAATTCGTCATGGCGCCGATTGCCGGAGCGATCACCGCCAGCGCGGGCTGGATCACTTCGTTGCAAACCTTGGCGATGCTAGTCTTGCTGGCCTTGCCCGCCGCATGGCTCTTGAAAGGCAATTCAGCCGCGCCAACCAGCGGAGCGTCCGCCACGCCGGTGAGTACCGGCCAGGCGATCAAGACGGCGCTGAACGATGCAAATTTTCTTTGCCTCGCAGCGGGCTTCTTTGTCTGTGGTTTTCACGTCGCGTTTCTCGCGACCCATTTACCGGGCGTGGTCGCATCATGCCAGTTGCCGCTGCAGGTGGGCGCGTGGTCCCTCGCGATCTTGGGTCTATTCAACATTTTTGGCAGCGTCGCGATGGGTTGGTCAGTGAGTCGCTGGCGCATGAAGTCGTTGCTATCGCTGGTGTACGCGGCGCGCGCATTGGCCGTGCTGGTGTTTGTGTTGTCGCCGAAAAACGAAGCGGTGATGCTGATCTTCGCCGCCGTGATGGGACTGACGTTTTTATCCACCGTGCCGCCCACTGCCGGACTGGTCGCAAAATTCTACGGCCCCGCCAACATGGCGACCCTGTTCGGTATTGTGATGCTGTCACACCAGATCGGTGGTTTTCTAGGCGCCTATCTGGGCGGCAAGATCTTCGAACGCACCGGCAGCTACGACTGGATGTGGTACGCGGACATCGTGCTCGCCGTGGCTGCGGCGCTGATCAATCTGCCAATCAAAGAGGCACCCGTGATGCGCGCGGCGTTGGCACGCTAATTAGGTGGCGCGAACACGGAACTTGTGCCCACGCCACCGATGCGCCGCTAAATCGTTCGCTTTGCCAGGTCGGGCAAATACCTTGCCTTGCTTACTGAAATATTTTTCGCGGCTGGCATTTATTAAAGGCTTTTCAGAAAGTTTAAACTCGGCGAGAAGAAGTATTCGCCGCCGCGCATCGTGAC
>JBDSJK010000144.1:0-3668 GCA_039917535.1 Burkholderiales bacterium | reverse complement strand
GCGCGCCAAGTGCCAACGGCGACGGAGGCCAAAATCAGCAACAGTATGAATATGCGTAGGCGGCGAAACATGGCGCGATTCTAACAGCTGGCAGCGGGTGCCTTGAAGAGCCGCATCCAGATTGCCTCGCAGGCCATGCCCTGCCACCGGGCAAGCGGGATGCGCTGGGTGGCACGGTAGGTCATTTCAGGCATACTGCGTTTTACCGATCAATGTAATCAAGGAGCAAAAAAGATGGACAAAGATTTATTAGCGCGCGGCCTGCAAGTTCGCAAAGAAGTATTGGGCAAGGAATACGTGGAAAACGCCATGAAGACGGCGAATGAATTCAATCAGCCGTTCCAAGAATTCCTCAGCGAATATTGCTGGGGCGCGGTGTGGACGCGCGAAGGTTTGCCGCGCAAAACCCGCAGTATGTTGAACCTCGCCATGCTCACGGCCCTCGGCAAAAACCACGAGCTCAAGTTGCATATTCGCGGCGCGTTGACCAATGGCGTAACACGGGACGAGATCCGCGAAGTGTTCATCCAAGCGTCGGTCTACTGTGGCGTTCCGGCGGGCGTGGAAGCATTCCGATGCGCGAAGGAAGTGTTTGCCGAATTGGACGGCAAGTAACGTTCGCTGCTGATAAAATCACTCGACCGTATATATCACCCCGCAGCAACATGACCGACCCGATAGGTTACAAACGCGCCAAGCCGGGGACACAGCCCGACTATCTTTACCCAGACTACGCTTCGTCGCGGAAGCGCGCGCCGACTCAGGCATTGGTGATGTTGCGTCATACTTTGACTGAGGTGACGGGGCCGATTTTTGGCGAGGGTGATGTCGCCGAAAGCGATCATGATCTCACCCATCAACACGACGGCGATCCGGTGGGTGAGCGCATTATTGTCACGGGGCGGGTGCAGGACGAAAACAACCGTCCTGTGCCGAATACATTGATTGAGTTGTGGCAAGCCAATGCGGCGGGCCGTTATCGCCATGCTCGCGACATGCACGATGCACCGCTTGATGCCAACTTCACCGGTTTTGGCCGCGCGTTGACCAATGCCGACGGTCAATATCGTTTTGTGACGATCAAACCGGGCGCCTATCCGTGGCGTAACCATCACAATGCCTGGCGTCCTGCGCACATTCATTTTTCGCTGTTCGGGCCCGCGTTTGCCACCCGGCTGGTGACGCAAATGTATTTTCCCGGCGATCCGTTGTTGCCGTTTGATCCCATTTTTAACAGCACAGCCGATACGCGCGCGCGGAACCGATTGATCTCGAGCTTTGACTGGGAAACCACCACGCCGGAACATGCGCTGGGCTATCGCTTCGATATGGTGCTCCGCGGGCGCGAGGTGACGCCGATGGAGGACTCAAAGTGAACGACCCGGATTTGCTGACGACGCCCTCGCAAACCGTGGGGCCATTTTTCCACATTGGGTTGGACAGCATTGCGATAAATGATCTCGTTCCCGGTGGCGCGACCGACAAGGCGATCGTCATTGCTGGCCGCGTCCTCGACGGCGACGGGCAGCCGGTGATCGACGCTCTAGTGGAAATCTGGCAAGCAAACGAACGTGGAAAATATCGCCACCCCGAAGACACCCAAGAAAAGCCGCTGCAGGTCAATTTCCGAGGTTATGGCCGTATCGCCACCGATGCAAACGGCGCGTTTCGCTTTCGCACCATCAAACCCGGCCGTGTGCCGGGGCCAAACGGCACGCAGCAAGCGCCACACCTTGCTATAAATGTTTTTATGCGTGGCCTGTTGAAACATTTGGTGACGCGGATTTATTTTTCCGACGAGACGAGCAACCGCGACGATAACCTACTCAATCAGGTGATGGCCAGTCGGCGTCACACGCTGATCGCAAAAAAAACTTCCGCTCGCGATAATGAACTGGAATGGAATATTATCCTGCAAGGCGAAAACGAAACAGTGTTTTTTGATTGCTAATGGCGCATTCCGGTAGCTCACTGCTTGATCAACTATTCTCCACGCCGGCCATGAACGAGCTGTTCTCCGACCCATCGCGCGTGCAAGCGATGTTGGATTTCGAAGCGGCGCTGGCGAAAGCCGCAGCCGCCGTAGGCGTGATTCCGGCAACGGCAGCGCAGTCGATCGCAACAAAGTGTGATTCGCGCCTGATTGATTTTGCGGCGCTCGGTCGCGATGCGGCGCCTGCCGGCAATATCGCGATCCCCCTAGTGAAACAACTTACGGGGCTGGTAGCCAAAGACGACGAAGAGGCCGCGAAGTTTGTCCATTGGGGCGCGACGAGTCAAGACGTAATCGACACGGGCCTCGTGCTGCAACTGCGCGACGCGTTGTCATTCCTCGAAGCTGACTTGCAACGGCTGTCGTCGGCTTTGGTCGTGCTCGTCAAACAACATCGCGGCACATTGATGGTCGGACGCACTTGGCTGCAACACGCACTGCCGATCACCTTTGGACTCAAGGCGGCGGGATGGTTGGACGCCATCACGCGCCAGCGTGAGCGGCTGAGAGAAATGAAGCCAAGAGTGCTGGCGCTGCAGTTCGGCGGTGCCGCTGGAACCTTGGCGTCGTTAAGCGGGCAGGGCAGTGACGTTGCCACCGCCTTGGCGACAGTGCTGAAGCTTGGCCAGCCCAATCTGCCCTGGCACGGCCATCGCGATCGCGTCGCTGAAGTGGCAACTCATCTTGCGTTACTCGTGGGTGCATTAGGCAAAATAGCACGCGATATATCGCTTAGCATGCAGACCGAAATCGGCGAATTGGCCGAGCCCACTGCGCCTGGTCGAGGTGGTTCATCGACCCTGCCCCACAAGCGCAATCCCATTGGTTGCGCCGTGGTTCTTTCCGCTGCCGCGCGCGTGCCCGGCCTGCTATCAACCATGTTGTCCGCGATGCCGCAAGAACACGAGCGCGGCTTGGGCGGTTGGCACGCGGAATGGCAAACTTTGCCGGAAATTGTCAGGCTCACGGCGGGCGCGTTGCATCACATGACGGAGATCGTGTCCGGGTTGGAAGTCGATGCGGCGCGTATGAAGATCAATCTTGACGCAACAAGGGGATTGATCATGGCCGAGGCGGTCACCATGGCGCTCGGCCAACGCATCGGCCGCCTCGCAGCTCATCACTTAATCGAGCAAGCTTGCCATCGCGCCCAGGCGGACGACAAGCCTCTACGCGAAGTGCTTGTCCATGATGCGACACTGAGCGCGCATCTTAGCCTACAAGATTTGGAACGTTTGATGGATCCCGCCGGCTATTTGGGCGAAGCAGAAAAGTTTATACAGCGAGTGCTTGCAGCAGCCGACTAATCAAACGCATCGCGCCACAAGCCGCATGGATACTGGCTCGTGGCGGTCTATGCGCCAAGAGCCGCGCTGCGTTTGCCTCGTGGCGGAGTATCCATTAACGCCCTTGCGTTCTAATGGGCGGATGCAGACCAGCATCGACAAATTCGGAGGCAGAAATGATTTTTGCATTGGCATATCTGCGTTCCGGGAAATCCGCATCACCTGTCACAATAAATGCTGCCGCTGAACGATTCCTTGCCAGATCCACGAAAATGAGATCTTAGAGATCTCGAATAACAGGCATTTTAGCACGACGTGGTTTTACGAACACGGCAATCTTGCGTAACTGAAGCACGAAATCAGAAGGCGCAAGCACCGCTGTTCGAGAT
>JBDSJK010000143.1:0-9923 GCA_039917535.1 Burkholderiales bacterium | reverse complement strand
TAAGCGTGTGTTTGATGCCGGCGTAACAGCCGATCGCCCGGTCGACACTGGTGACGTTCAAAAATACTAACCCGTGTTCCGATTTGTGCGGCACGTCGGGCGACGACGCTTTGATCGCGACGGGTGTACCCAACGTTTCCATCGCGGCGCGCACCTCGTCCTCGCTGTTGCAAACACGAAACGGCACGCTGTTCACGCCATGCTTCGCAAGCCAGGTCAGGCTGGCCGCTTCACTAAGGTATTGCTGCGAGGCAAGCGGGATGGGGATCTCCGGCATGCCCGCCCTAGGAGGCAAGCTGGGCGCGCCTCTCCAGAGGGCATAAGTCGCAACTTGCGCCATTGCGTGCATGGCGATTTGCTCGTCGGCAAAGCTAGGCACACCCTGCGCGGCGAATTCCATTGCTACTTCGGCCAGTGGCGAAGCGAATGCAAACGGCTTGCCGGTGTTCGCGATGAAACTTGCCGCCGCTTTCGCGTAGCTTGGCACGTCGTAACCTTTGCCCGCGACGGGAATGGCGGCGAACAGCATGTCGACATTGTCGTCGCGCCCGATGATGTCGAGGGCTTTGCCAAACAAACTACTGTCGGTGAGTAGCGACGCAGTGAGGTCGATGGGGTTGGTCGCGGTAGAAAATCCCGGTAGCAGTTGCTTGAGTTGTTGGCAGGTTGTCGGATGAAGTTGTGCAAGCGGCAAGCCCAAATCATCGGCGGAATCCGCCGCCATCACGCAGCTTGCTCCGCTGTTACTTAATGCGACCAGTCGCCGTCCACGCGGGCGAATGCCCGAGAGGAACAACTCGGCGCTGTTCACCAGATCCGCCACATCGCGCGCGCGCAGTATGCCGTGCTTGGCAAAAAAAGCATCGACGATGCGATCTTCCGTCGCCATCGCGCCGGTGTGGGAACTGGCCATACGCGCGCCGCTTTGCGTACGGCCCGCCTTGAGCGCAATGATGGGCACATCGCGACGCCGCGCCATTTCCGCAGCGCGAGCGAGGGCTTCGGGGTGATTAAAATTCTCCAGATACAGCAACAACAGTTTCACGCCCTCATCGCCGATCACCGCTTCTGCAAGTTCCGCGACGCTGATGTCGGCCTCGTTCCCGGTCGCGTGAACATGGCGTACACCGATGCCGCGATCGCGCAGCAAAGCGTAAGGCACGACGGACAGCGCGCCCGACTGGCTGACGATGGCGACGGGCCCATCGGCGGGAGGGCGTTCTAAAAATAACGTTGAAAAACTCGTGACGGCACCGGTCGCAAAATTTGCCAAACCTTGTGAATTGGGCCCGATCATGCGCATGCCCGATTGATGCGCCACTCGTACCATTTCATCCTGCATGGCGCGGCCGGCTGCGCTCGCCTCGCCAAAACCGGAAGCGGAAACAACGATGCTCTTCGCGCCGATCTGGGCCGCGTCGCGAACTGCTTGCAAAGCCGCGCCGCCGCCGACGGCCAACAGCACGCAGTCCGGCGCTTCAGGCAGCGCGGCGAGTCCGGGATAGGAACGCAATCCTTGTACCTCACTACGCGCCGGATTTACCGGAAACAACTTGCCGCGATAACCAAATCGCTGCATGAAGTTAATCGGTCGCCCGCCAATTTTGTTGGGATTATCCGATGCGCCGACGATGGCGATGGAGCGGGGCGCAAGCAGCGTTTGAAAATCGAAATCCATTATGTAGGCTCAAAGCGCGGCAGCGCGAGGTTGTCGTGATTGAAAAAAGTAGCGCGAACCCTGTCGCCAATTTTAAGTTGCGGATTGGCGTGCGCCATGATGCGGAAACCTTCGTCGAGATCGATAAGCGCGAGCGAGTAGGGCACCAGCGCGCGGAAAGAGTCGTTCGGCGCTCGCTCAACTCGGGTGAGGCTGAATATAGTTCCGACGCCTCGGGAGACTTTCCATTCGACGTGTTCGCTGCCGCAATGTAAGCAAACACCGCGTGGATAAAATTGCACCTGATTGCAATCGACGCAACGTTGAAAGAGCAGCTCGCCCGCCGCGCAGCCTGCCCAAAAATGTTCTGCCAGTTGATCCATTTATTTTTCTCGCTGTAAAACCAAGCCTACATGGGCCGACATCACGCCGCCATCAGCGTGGACGTAGGCCCATTCCCGTTCGCTAATTTGGCGCTCGCCCGCGTTCATGGAAAGTTGCCGCACGGCCTCCACCAGGTGCGCCATACCGCCCGCTACGCCGCAATGGCCATAGGAGAGCAAGCCGCCGTGAGTGTTGAGCGGCTGACTGGACTGTTTGGAAAAATCACCGTTGCGTATCTTTGCCGCCGCCTCGCCGCGCTCGGCAAAGCCGATTTCTTCAAGCAGCATCATCAGCGTGATGGTAAACGAATCGTAGATGCCGAGATACTCAATGCGACCTCGATCGACGCGCGCTTCTTGAAACGCAAGATCCGCCGCGGCCTTGGCGCCGGTGGCGTTAATGTCGACAATCTGACTGACGTGCTGATGGCGATGCGCCTGACCCGAGCCGCGTATGCGAACGCTCGTTTTGGCGGTCGGTTCGATTGACACGACTATCGCAGCCGCGCCGTCGGAGATGGGGCAACAATCGAGCAACTTCAGCGGCGTTGCGATGGGTTTTGACGCGAGCACATCGGCAATGGCAATCGCATCACGCTGGTGCGCGCCGGGATGGGTCGCGGCATGCTGACGCATCAGCACGGCGAATTCCGCAAGATCCGCTTCGCTAAGACTATGCTCATGAAGATAGCGCGCCGCAAGCAATGCATAGTAAGCCGGCACCGTTGGGCCGAACGGCACTTCGTAATCCGCATGACCCACCTGCGAAAGCGCCTGTATCGCCATATCGCGAGTCTGCCCCGTGAGACGATTTTCGCCGGCGACGACCAACACATTTTTGCAGCGGCCGCTGCGTATCAGTTCCCGCGCCAGCATCACCATCGTCAATCCCGATGCTCCGCCCGATTGTATGGCGTGGCAATAATCGGGCTGCAGGCCACAATGCTCCGCAAGCACGTTGGCCAACATCAAATGGGCAAAGGTCGTTGCGTAACCGGTGAGTAAGCCGTCGATTTGCGGCGGCTTGAGTTCGGCGTCGCGCAACGCGCCGCGCGCGGCCGTCGCCATGAGATTGATCGCCGTGCTGCCACCGTGGCGGCCGAACGGTGAACAGAATGTGCCGCTTAGATAGGCCATAGCGAATTGTTGCTACGAGTGTTGTAGGAAGTCATGGGACATTATTCCTGGAGCAGTGGAGCGGAGCAAGCTGTCGCTGGATATTTCGTGGTCGACTCCCTCCCTTTCTCTTGAAGGAGAAGGAGCGCGGCCACAATCCGTATCCAGCCTTGCTCGCAGGCCAGCATGCCTGGAGAGCCTCACTGCGCTTGTCTCCTGGCGACGTTAAGTTGGGAGTTGCGGCGCATATAACGGTAACGAAATCATCGCTTCGAGCCCGCCATCGCGATGGGTTGCGAGGGTGAATTCGCCGCCATGTAATTTCGCAACGCGATTGACGATAGCCAGTCCCAGGCCCGCGCCACTAGGCCCGCTGCGGGCATCGTTTAGCCGTGTGAAAGGCCGCAGCAGACGATCGCGATCTTCAGCGGCAATGCCCGGGCCGTGGTCGCGTACATTGAGTAACACGCGATTGTTTTCCGTACGGGTGCTGATCTCGATAGGTGTTTGTCCATATTTCTCAGCATTGTCGATGAGGTTGGTCAGCGCCCGCTTGACGGCGATGATGCGGAAGAAAAATTTCGCCACGTCGCCCAACGCAAGTTGAATCGCAGTGCCGCGATGTTCATGGCTTTCACACACCTCGCGTACCAGTTCGTTCAGATCCGTGAGTTGGGGTTGCTCCTGACTGCCGACGCGGGCGTAGTCCAGGAACTGTTTGACGATGGCGTCCAGCTCGTCGATGTCTTGCGCCATATTTTGTTTGAGATCGGCGTCACCGCTCAACATTTCAGTCGCGAGTCGCATGCGCGCCAGCGGTGTGCGCAGGTCGTGGGAAATCCCGGCGAGCAACACGGCGCGCTCTTGATCGAGGTTTTGCACGTCCGTCAGCATCTGATTAAACGAACGCGAGAGCTGAGAAATTTCCTTTGGGCCGGTTTCCTTAAGCGGTTCGGGGTAGTCGCCTTTGCCCAATACCACGGTCGCGTTGGCGAGTTCCCGCAACGGCCGATTGACGCGGCGCACCAGCCAGGTCGCCGCGAGCAGCGCAAGCAGCGCGGCGCTTGAGGCCAGCGCCAGCCACAACCAGGGAAAGCCCAACTCGATTTGGCTGCGCGGAATCGCGATCCAAAATTTTTCCTGCGCCACCGGCAACTTGACCCACAGCGCACGGCCTTGCTGGGGTTGCACAAAGAATTCAATGTCCTTGCCCAACTGCCTGCGGACTTCGTCGGTGAAGTTCAACAGCAACGTGGAGTCGGGTAACTTGCTGGGCAACACGCTGTCGTTGTCGAACAACACGCGGATGCCTTCGCGCTCTTCAAGATGATCGAGAAAATCGTCTCGTGCTTCACCCTTCAGAGTGGTCAAGGCGATACCGACGGTGCGAATTTGGCTTACGGCCAAATCGGCGATTTGCTTAATAAGCGGGCCTTGGTAATAAAGTTCAAATAATTTAAACGTTGCGAGTTCGCTCAATATCAGCATACCGCCGATGATGAGTGCCGTGCGGCCAAGTAGGGTTTTGGGGATCAAGCTCAAGGCCGATCGCCGTCGGGCACGAACACATAGCCGAATCCCCACACGGTTTGGATATAACGCGGATGAGCGCTGTCGGCCTCGATTAAGCGACGCAAACGCGAGACCTGAATATCGATGCTGCGATCAAAGGGTTCGTGCTCGCGGCCGCGGGCGAGCTCCATGAGTTTTTCTCGCGACAGCGGTTCGCGCGGATGTGCAACCAACACCGACAGCAAGGCGAATTCGCCGGTGGTAAGGGTGATATCTACGCCATGTTTGTTGAGACGGCGCGCCGCCGAATCCAGCGTGTAACCGCCGAATTGTGCGACACTTAGCGCGGCCATAGGCGCGCCCGGAATGGGCAGCGGCGCTTGCCGGCGCAGCACGGCTTGAATGCGTGCGAGTAGTTCGCGCGGATTGAAGGGCTTGGGCAGATAATCGTCGGCGCCCATTTCCAGGCCGACAATGCGGTCGATCTCGTCGCCCTTGGCGGTGAGCATGATGATGGGCACCGCATCGCCAGCGCCGCGCAGGCGCCGGCATATGGTCAAGCCATCTTCGCCGGGCATCATAAGATCGAGCACCAGCAAATCATAGCGCTCCCGGGTGCGCGAACGGTTCATGGCTTCCCCATCGGGCACGGCGTGGACTGCATAGCCGTTTTCGCTGAGATAGCGCTTCAATAGTTCACGTAGGCGAAGATCGTCGTCGACGACTAAAATTTTGGCGTTTGTCATGGCAGCATCCTAACAGTGTGTTGAAAAACGTAGCGAGCGCAGACTAGACAAGGCGTGGAAGACAGAAAAAGCGGAGTTTACACGTAAGTAAATGAGCATTTTTCTGTCTTTTGCAACGCAGGATAGGCAAGCGTAGTAGATTTTCAACATACTGTTAATGGAATTCATTCTTGCTCGAACGCGAATGTGTAACAGTTTGTTTCAGGATGGCGCTAGGTGGCAAGCAGAGGCCAGCATTTTGATACACTCCGTTACGTAGTGGCTAAGCCTAATATGGAGAATGCACGTTACTGCTAGAACATGAGCAGGTAATGACTTTAACCATTTTTTGGAGCTAACATGAATTTTCTGGCTAAAACGACATTTGCGACAATTGTTACGACCTTCGCGATTTCCGCTGCCTATGCGGGTGATCGCGATCCCGGCGTGAACAAGCGCCAGTCGAGCCAACATCACCGCATTGTCGAGGGCGTGAAACCGGCGAGTTGACTCACTCTGAAGCCAAACCGCTGCGCGCCGGACAGCCCGCCACCAAGGCGTAAGAAGCCGAATTTAAATCAGACGGTAAATTAACGCGAGCCGAACAACGCGAGTTGTATCGTGATTTGAACGAGTCTAGTCGCGATATTTATCGTGAAAAACATGACGGTGAGAGGCGCTGATTATTTTATTACGGAAGACTTTTTAAAAGGCTGATTGAGCTAGATGTTCACTAACGGGCGTGGTCTGAATGTTGCTTTTGGCATGTTGTTGCTGTTGCTAAGCGTTAGCCTTGGCTGGGCAGCGGATTCTAACGAAAAGGAAATCCGCCGACTCCAGCACGAAGAGCAGCGCAGGTTGCGCGAAGCGCAAAAAGAGTCTCCCGCCCGGGCGCTGGCCCCAGACGAACGCCGCGATCATCGTGAGCAGCTAGGTGAGAAAGCGCGCAAGCGTTTTGACGAAGCCGACCAAAATGGTGATCGCTCATTAAGCCGCGGCGAAGCTGCACAATCTACGCCGCGACTGCATGAGCACTTCGACGAAGTGGACAGCAACCGTGACGGTAGCATTTCACCCGACGAGATACGCGCGTTCCGCCAGCGGATGCGGCAACGGCGCATAGAGCGAGGGGATAGTGATCCGCGATTTTAGTTTTGGTCAGGTGGTTACTCACCGATGCCGGGTGAATTAGGCTAGAAACATATTGCACTCGCTTTGGGAGGTAGTGGTGCAGATTCAACGGACGGGTTATCGGGTTAAAAGGTTTTATCGATGGGCGGACTATGCCTTACGCTGGTGCATGGTTCATCAAGACGCAGCAGCACGGCTCAAGATCACCCGGTTCTTTGAGCGACACGGGCTCGTAGCGACGGTCGATGCCTTCGGGATATCGCGGCGCACGCTCTACTACTGGAAGGCGAGTCTACGTGCCGAAGGGGGCAATGTGGCCCGCTGGTACCCCGCTCGACCGCCCCGGCGAGCCAAAGACATCGCGCTTGCCCGCAAGCGATCACGGCGGAGAATTCGCTAAACACTTCGCCGACAGCGTGCGCGAAGCAGGCATCAGCCATTGGCATACCTAAATTTCGGCTCGCTGGCTCAAGTCCCAACATCACTGCGACAACAACGTGCCAGGCGTGGCGTTGAAACCCACACTATCCGAACAGTTGCACGGCAACCCTTACAACAAGGTCACAAACATCGCCGCCACAGCAAGTGCCATTGATGCTGTGGCTAGCCAGCCGAGGCGGCGCAAGCGCTTGCGAATTACAAATTGGCCCATGATCTGTTCCCGTGATCCCAATAACATCATGACGATCATGATCGGGACCGCGATCACGCCATTGATTACCGCGCTCCAGAATAACTCTTTCATTGGATCGGTCGGTGTGAAATCGAGGGTAACGCCGCCGAGTGTAGCGACCGCAATGATGCCGTAAAACCCACGACCTTCCATCGGCTTTAGGTCCAACCCAGCACGCCAGCTAAATGTTTCTGAGACGGCATACGCTGCCGATCCAGCCAGCACAGGTACGGCCAGCATGCCCGTGCCGATGATCCCACAACTGAACAACAAGAAGGCAAACTCGCCGGCAAGCGGTCGCAGCGCCTCGGCCGCCTGCGCTGAGGTTTGAATGTTGGTGAGGCCCGCCATATTCATGGTGGCGGCAGTGCTGAGGATAATGAAGAATGCGACCAGTTTTGAGAACCCTATACCGATATAAGTATCCCATTTAATTCGCCGCATATGCCCTCGGGCTACGTCCATTACATGCGGCAAGAGGTTCCCATTACTATTCTTCTTTTCGAAGGCTTGCAAATCTTCAACCTCCTGCGCGGCCTGCCAAAAAAATAGATACGGACTGATGGTGGTACCGAAGACGGCCACAATCACGGTAATCGTCTCGTTGTTTAGTGTCAGGTGCGGCCAGAGCACACGCTCAGCAACCGAAACCGATAAAGAAACGATTCCGCCTGCAAACGTGTGCCATACAATACCGCGAGGACACACATCGCGCCCATGCCGATCGCGGGCAGATTCATTTTAGGATGCGCGAGTTGGCGATACTTCCATACAAAGACGCCCAAGGCGATTAATCCAACCGCCAATCCGATTCCCACTTCCATTCTGCTATGGAAGTGCAAAACCGTTCTCGAAACCGCAAGGGCGCTAATCCATAATGCCATAGCGACGATAATCAACAGCCGCCAACGCGCAGTTCGCGTGGCCATAACGACGGCAAAACCGCCGTATACCACGGTACTCATACTCGCATGTCCACTTGGACTCACGATGTTCACGCCCCATGCGCGGCCGCAGGTGAGGAAGCCAAGCTTCAATACCAGCGTGGCGACCAGGCATACTGCAAGTGCTTGCGTCCATGCCCAGGCGGCGGCACGGGATTCGAAGCGCCACAAGGTAAGTGCCAGAATTGCGGCCATCGGCAACAACACGGCCAGGTCGCCACAATCGGTGACGGCAACAGCAATTGGCCTGATCATGACAGTAGCTTCATGAGCGCGCCAGGATGGATGTGCCAGCCAATCAGCCCAGCCAAACCCATCAAGACGCCAAAGGCCGTCGGGACAAGTGCAACAGAGTAGAGCCACCAGAGCTTAGTTAGGGCGGTAACAGCAAGTAAAGCAATTGCGATGGCTAGCAACGCATCCGACAGATCAAACTGATCATCGCGGTAATTGTACGCGTCGTAATCTTTCTGATCCTGCTCAGCCTGTTGTTTAAGTTCGGCCTTCTTTTTCGATTGTCCGGCGGCGGTGTTTTGATACTGGGCGATCGCGGTATCGTAGGCTGTTTGCTCCATTTGGGTATGGCCCGCTTTAGCTAACTGCAGCTGCACTACGGTGGATTGGGCTAAGTCTTCGCGGATATTACGTGCCTGGTAGTAGGCCCAATGATCGAGTTTGTCGGCCTGCGCTTGTTGCATTGCCTGGACAATGTTGTCATCTTTGACTTTGCAGATACCCATGAACGTTGCCAGGATAGCCACCGTAACGGCGACGAGCATATTGAGACGATCATGTTTCTCGACGCAAGTAGGATCGTCAGTGTCTTGCGAATTAATAGTTTCCAGGGGATCAATATCCATAAGTTATAGCGACCAAATCAAAATGGGATTGCTAAACAAGAATGCAATTACTTCGGGTACAGGCCATGACAAAATGATTTGAGCATGGCGGTGGGAACTCTGTGGGTGAATAGTGCCGTGACGGAATGATGTGAACTATTACCAAACCTTACCGAGCAGCAATGTTACCCCGGCAAACAACGACCAGTCGGGTGACGCGCGATTCAATCCTGCCGCCGCGCCTGCATCGAAGACCACCCGTTTGGTGTAGTTATAGCTTGCCGCAACAAGAAATTGGGCCGTGCTGAGTGTGCCTCTGTGGTAAATGCCAGAGAATTCTCCTGCCACACCCCAGCGATCGGTGATTGAGCGCGACAGCGAAGCGGCCCAGTTTGTCTGCCAGCGACTTTCACCGGTGTCGATCTGGCCCAGCCGCGTGGCGCCGAGATTCAGGTCGGTGTGGTAAGCGCCTAAGTTGGCACTATAGATTCCGCTAAGCAAATAGTCGGCTTTGCTGCTTCCCAGGCCATCTTTTGCGGTGGGCAAGTTCACGCCACCCTCCAGCCCGAATGCGGCAGCGTCGGTGATTGGGAATCGGCGCTTTACGACAATGGCCATATCGCCAAAGCCGGATAACCTCGATCCATCGTTGCCTACTTCACGTACCCAGGTATCGCCGCCGACGCGTACGCCCCAATCGGGCGTGAAGGCGTATTTCAACGCATAGAGAATATTGTCGCGATGGGCTGAGCTGCCATTATTCGTGCGCTGGCCACCCATCTCGATCTCGACCCAGCCCGGCTCGGATAGGTTAGCGGGGGTCGAGACCGTAGGGCGATAGGGTGTGGCGCTCGGCTCGTCTTCAGCTGAAGCCCTGGTCGCCGCAAACTCCAATAGTGCGAATATCACGATCCAGTATTTTTTCAATTTAATCTCCCACTTA
>JBDSJK010000142.1:0-4050 GCA_039917535.1 Burkholderiales bacterium | reverse complement strand
TCCGTTTGGCCAACGATTCGATCTATGGCCTTGCCGCGAGCGTGTGGACCCGCGACGTCAATTGCGCCCACCGGATGGTCAAGGCACTCGAAGCCGGCGTGGTGTGGGTCAATTGCTTTGGCGATGGCGACATGACCCAGCCGTTTGGCGGCTATAAGCAATCGGGCCATGGCCGCGAGTTGGGGCGCTTTGGCTTTGAAGAATTTTTGGAGACGAAGTCGGTTCAGCTTAAAGTGCAGGCCAAGGCTTGACTAATCAGGAGGGGGTACCCTGTTAAAACTGCACGGCTCAGCCATCAGCCCAAACCACAACAAAGTCAAACTTGCGTTGTTGGAAAAGAGCATTGAATTTGAAGAAATTCCACAGCGTCCATCGCAGGATGAAAGTTATCTCGCGCACTCCCCGATGGGCAAGATCCCCTGCATGGAAATTGACGGAAAGTTTTTTTTGCCGAGTCCACCGCCATGCTGGAATATTTGGAAGACGCTTATCCCACTGCACCACTGCTACCGAAAGATCCCTTTGATCGAGCCAAGTACCACGAGCTGATGCAAATGGTCGACCTGTATGTGTCAGGCGCGACCGGGAACAAGCCACCGCTGCCGATATCAGGATCGATTTCAACGGCCGCCCAGTTGAGCACGATCTCCTCCGCTGGGGCGTCAGTGGGTAGGGGGCCTCTCCGCAGCCGCCTCGCGCTTATTGCGCCCGTCTATCCCCCGTGCGATCCAACCCAGGACGCGGCCGAGGCGGGGATTCCAATCACTCGGGTCGGCCGCTATTACGCAGGCGAGCCTGGAACGGAGGCCCAGGATCCGCACCGGCGCGCTGCTTTGCTCGCGCTTTGCAAAACTCGATGTCATGTTCGTCGCCTTCATCAATTTCGCCCTTATCGTCGATGGCTTACGTTAGTGTTAACAGGCCCTAATTCATAACAGGGAAAAGTTCATGTCCCTCCCTATCATTTCCGTTAAACGAGAAAAGGTTCATGTCGTCACATAAAAGCATTGATCACCTCAACTGTCGGCAGCTCAAGCGATCATTCGGGTGGCATGGCACACACTTTATGAAACTGACAGGACGTCAATATTAGGTTGCACTGCGAACCTTGATGCTGTTAATACGGGTAGAACACGTCAGGATTTCCTGACGTGAGAGATTGTGGACAGCTTATTCGCAAAGAGTGATCAGCAAATGCCACTGCCTTCTAAGTGAGCACACATAGCGGTGGCGGTACTGCTAAACTTACATCGTGTAGCTTTATAGTGCACCTATGATGCGAACTGCTGAATGAACTATTTACACGATCATGCTATCTCCAAGCCAACATACTCCTGAATTTGTTTTGCCGGACAGTCAAATCCACGTCGCCGCATTACGGTCGATTATGATCTTTACGTTGATAAGTGGTATGTGGATTGGGAAAACTAAACTTGGGATAGTGCTGTCCACAATTCCAATTTTCCTGGCCATCAGTATGTTTGTGATTCTGAACATCATTAGCATGCTACGCATGGGATCAGTGCGAAAGATTTCGCACGTCGAGCTTTTTTTCGAGTTGTTCGCCGATATCATCGCGCTATCCACCGTGCTTTATTTTAGCGGTGGGATTTCTAATCCCTTCGCTTCCTTTTACTTGCTGCTCCTTACCATCGGTGTCATGGTGCTACCCGCCCGCTTTAGTTGGCCCCTCGCCGCGTTAGTGCTTGGCTGCTATACCGGACTCATTTTCTTTTTTGAACCCTTGGTCCACACCCACGACCCCTTGTCTGGCCGTAATCCGGCATTCAATCTGCACACGGTCGGAGCATGGATGACGTTTGTGCTAAGTACACTGATACTCGCCATATTGGTCGTGAAAATAATGGCGAGCCTGCGTGAACGGGAGCGCCGCTTGGCAAAAGCACGTGAGGAAAGTTTGCGCAACGAACGTATCGTTGCACTCGGCGCTTTTGCAGCAGGCGCCGCTCATCAACTGGGGACGCCTCTGTCTACCATTGCCGTCATCGCCAAAGAACTCGAACGACGTCTGGGTGGGTCATCCGAGCTAGACGAAATGTTGCGGACGCTGCGCGCTCAAGTTGACGTATGCAAGCACACTCTCACGGAACTCACCCAAAACACCAGCGCAGAGCGCATCGAGAGCTGTGCTCTATGCCCCGCTGATGTGTTTCTCACAGAAACGCTGAACGACTGGCGAGAGACTCGCCCGGAAGCGACACTGAGAATCTACCAGCCCGTAGTGGGAATGGTGCCGAATATCATCGCCGAGCCTACCTTGAAGCAGGCGTTGATCAATGTGCTTAACAATGCCGCGGACGTCTCGCCCGGCGCAATTGAAGTCCGGGCTGAATGGAACGATGGAGAGTTGAGTGTCGACGTGATCGACGGAGGACCGGGCTTTAGCGATCACAACTTAATGCGTGCCGGACGCGCCACCTTCAGCACGAAAGCGGAAGGGCAGGGTTTAGGCATCGGTCTTTACCTCGCGCGAGCCGCCCTGGAACGTTTCGGTGGCTCACTCACGCTAGCCAACCGCACGGCCGGTGGAGTTCATGCGAAAGTCCTGATCCGTGGGAGCTATTAAAATGCCTCTTACATCCACCAGCAAAAATCCATCCCTACTGTTAGCCGATGACGACGTGGCCTTTTGCCTAGCGATGACTTGGGCACTTCAGGGTCACGGCTTTCGTGTCGCTATAGCCCACGATGCAGACACGGCGCTCAAACAAGCTCAACACGACATTCCAGACTACGCTGTTCTCGACCTCAAGATGCCGGGTAAATCGGGATTGACGCTGCTACCGAACCTCAAAGCACTAAAGGCAGACATGCGGATTCTTATCCTCACTGGCTACGCTAGCATTACCACGGCCGTCGAAGCTATAAAACTCGGGGCGACACACTACCTCGCCAAGCCGGTCGATGCAGAGGATGTGATGTATGCCTTTAACAAAACGTCTGGTGACCCCAACATGATGCCCGGCGCCAACACGCTATCCGCTGCCGATTTTGAATGGGAGCATTTACAGAAAGTGCTCAAAGATAATCACGGCAATATCTCCGCTACCGCGCGGCAACTTAACATCGACCGTCGAACCCTGCAACGGAAACTAGTGAGGCACCGCACCCGCTAATAGCGTCTCGACAATTCACATCGCATCTTATGGTGCGGCGTTTTGCCACAATTTTCTTTCTGCTTTTCTCTCTATAGAATCCAGTTTGTTTCACGAACCAACTTGAGTTGATTAAATCGCGTCTACTCATAGCCTTTGTTCGTGTGTGGATCGGATTCTTGAGGAGAGTAAAAATATGCGGCCATCATGGCTTTGTGGTTTGAGTCTGTTCGTGGGCGCCACGTCCTTTGCCGCCGAAGAAATACCACAACTCGATACTATTGAAGTGATCGGCAATTATTCCAACGCCATCGGCACATCCGACGCGGCCAGTCAAGGTGTGGTCACGCCTAAGATGTTTGAGAACCGCCCCATACTTAGGCCTGGAGAGGTTTTGGAAACGGTTCCCGGTCTGATCATCTCGCAGCACTCCGGTGACGGTAAAGCAAATCAATATTATTTGCGTGGCTACAATCTCGACCACGGCACCGACTTTGCGACCTTTGTAGCGGGCATGCCAATCAACATGCGCAGTCACGCCCATGGCCAAGGTTGGACCGATCTCAATTTTCTGATTCCAGAATTGATTTCACGCATTGACTATCACAAGGGACCTTATTTTGCGGAGGACGGCGACTTCGGTTCCGCAGGCTCGGCGCGACTCTCCTATGCGCATAAGCTAAAGGCTACAACCGGTAGCCTCACGGCCGGTTCGTTTGGCTATCGGCGTGGTCTACTTGTTGGCTCTCCCGAATTGGGAACTGGGCATTTAGTGTATGGCCTGGAGCTAGTCCGGAACGATGGGCCTTGGGAACATCCAAACGACTTCAAAAAATATAACGGCGTGTTACGGTATGCCCTGGGCAATTCATCGAATGGCTTCAATGTCACAGGCATGGCCTATGACGCAAAATGGAACGCGACCGACCAGGTT
>JBDSJK010000141.1:0-6910 GCA_039917535.1 Burkholderiales bacterium | reverse complement strand
GGACACCCTGAAGATCGCGCCGGGCGTGTATCAATACACCGCGATAGACGACTGTTCCCGCTGGCGTGTGCTGGCTGTGTATCCACGCCGCAGTGCCAAATACAGCCTCGACTTTTTGGAACGCGTGATTGCACAGATGCCCTTTGCTATTCAACGGGTCCAAACGGATCGAGGTACCGAATTCTTCGCCGAAGACGTACAGCGATGGTTAATGGATCACTGCATCAAATTCCGACCGACACCGCCGCGTTCGCCGTACCTAAACGGCAAAGTCGAACGCTCACAGTTAGCCGATTTGCAAGAGTTTTGGCCACGCTTCAAGCCCAAACATCCAGCCACGGCAATTCGTATCGAAGAATGGCAATTCGACTACAACTATCGACGTGGCCATGGCTCGTTGGAAGGTGCAACGCCCGCTGAATGGAGTGCGCGGTTTGAAGGTCAGATTCCCTTGTGGGATAACGTCTTCGCAAGTTATGACGCAACGAAAGAACGCCTTCAACTTAGCAATTGGAAAGCTGACAAAGCGCTCGCGAAACTGCACGGCGCTAAAACGAATTTAACATCACAAATTGAAATGATGTCTGTGTCACTCACACGTCATGGCCACCCCGCAGGCGCGAAACAGCGCGCTACGCAGATCAAACTTGGCCAGGTTATGGGGCTGTCCGCGCCGCTGGGAGGGTTCGGCCGGGATCTCGTGGCACGCCAAGCCGTTCAGGACCAACGCCCACTGTTGATCGCATTCGGCCAGACTCTTTCCGTACGCATCGTACAAGCCTGAGGATTATCCAGTCTGGCCGCTTTAATTCTTTTCTTTAACTCTTTAATTCCCCTCGATGAAGTAGCAATGGAATAGCATTATTTTCCAAAGGTCACGGCCTGCCTGAGCGTTTTGCCGCGCGATGCTCGCTTCAAGGCAGGCGGTGCTCCACCCCGTACTTGGCATATATGCGAGTGACGGTGCCGTCGGCGAGCAGTTTGTCCAGCACCTTGTTCAACTCATTGACCAGCGCCTCGTCTGATTTGCGCAGTCCTACCGCAACTTCCCAAGTGAGTTCCGGGGCGCTGTCGAAGGCATGCACCAGTTGCAGGTCCGATTCCGGGTTCCTGAAAATGTAGTTGCTCAATGTCGCCGACGAAATCGCTGCGCCGTAGAGTTTGCCCGTGGCCAAATCCTCAATAATGTCGTTTTGAAAAGCGTAAGGCGAGGTTGTCGCGCCGCTCTTGCCAAGCACCACGCTGGCAACCGAGCTAACCATTACGCCAATCTTCTGGTCCTTCCTTAGTTGCCTAAAGTCGCTCACCGGCTCGGCATTGCGATGGAGGCCAAGCGCCACCCCGGATTTCTGATAAGGCCGCGACAGCAGCGCCCGGCCCTTCTGGATATTGGGATCGTTGATGCTATCGAAAAGCATGTCGCAGTTGACCACGTTGGCCCGGCGGCGCGGCACGATCCACTCCATGCTCAACGACAACCCAAGTCCCTCGGCAATGGCGCGTCCCAGTTCGACCTGAAAGCCGGGGTTTTCCGGCACATCGCTGGCATAGGGCAGCGTCTGCGGACTGGCGCACATTGAGATGCTGCCGAGCGCGCGTACTTCCGCGAGAGTGCGGGCGGCTGCCTCGTGGGCGGCGGTCAATGCCGACGCTGCGCCACACAGCACGAGGATAAATCCGGTCCGGATTCCGGAAGTGTAAGCGAAGGATGTCATGGGTTCTTGGGCTCTTCACCTGCCTTGAGATTGCGGATAAACTTGACAATCAGCCCGATCTGATCATCGCTATACACGCTGCCGAAGGCTGCCATGCGGCCCGGCAGGCCTTTCTTGATGCGGTCGAACAGATACTGGTCGGTACGCTCCGAGTTCATCAGTTGCGGACCTTTGCCGGCGTGTCGGCCGTAATCCTCATGACAAAAGCCGCAGACGTTGCGGAAGTTACTTCCCACGTCAAACGCTTTCTTGTCTGGCGCGGCGTCGCCCGCAAACGCCGGCACGGCGCTCCCAAAGGCGAGGACGATGGCGGCGAGCACGGCGAGCGGCGAAGATTGACTCTCAACTTTTTTCACGGCGGCGTTTCCTTTTTTTAGATAAGATGTAGGCTGGAGTGGACGCCCGGTTCTGCCTCTACAACGCCTGAGCGGCAAATCCGCCGACCTGCAAGACAAAGGGCGAGAACAATGTCCTCGCCCTTCTATGCGTCCGCAATTATTATATTGCGGAAAGTAGCGATTATTCCAGTGCAAAGACCTTCAGCACACCCGAGTCTTTCGGCATGCTCTTCCAGGGCTCACCCCAGAGATCGCCGTAACCGTCGCCTACCAGGCTCCCCCAGCCGGTCATCACGGCCACGTATTGTTTGCCCTTGGCTGTGTAGCTGATGGTCCCGCCGTTGCTCCCCTGGCCGTTGTTGTGGCTCCACAGCTTCTTGCCGTTGTTGGCGTCGTACGCGGTGAACATGCCATCGGCTTCGGGCACGAATAACAGATTGCCGGCGGTCGAGAGAAGGCCACCGTGCGGTACCGCGCCGGGGTACGGAATCTCGAATTTCACCTTGCCGGTAATGGGATCGCGGGCGCGGATATGGCCGAAAGCCTTCTTATCCCCTGGGCCGTGCATGGTGAAGTTGGCGCCGATATTGAGCTGAACCACAGGTTCGGTGACCGGCTCGGTCTTGACGATATCCAAATCCATGCACCATTCGAAGCCGACCTTGTACAGCAGGCCGGTCTTAGGGCTGTAGGTACCCGCGTTCCAACTGTAGCCGCCTGCAATAGCCGGGCACAGATTGACGTGTTTTCCTTGGGGCGGATCCCAACGACCCACCAGTTCGCCGTTGGGCTTGATGTCCTTGACGAAGTTGATGGCGTCCACGCCTTTATACACGTTGACAGGCTTGCCTGTGTTGCGGTCGAACACGAAAACAAAACCGCTCTTGCTCGGATGCACGACATATTTCTTGCCGTCGCGCTCGATCATCATCAGTTCGCCTTGCGCCGGGTCGACGTCCCAGGCGTCGTGCGGCAGTACTTGATGGAAGGCTTTGAGATCGCCGGTATCCGGATTGAGCAGGATGACTGAAGAGGTATACAGGTTGACGCCCGGACGCGGACCTTCGGTCATGAACTTGTCGCCCGCCCAGTCGTACAGCGGTGCCGGGTTGGCAGTACCCCACCAGACCGTGTCGGTTTCCGGATCGTAGCTGCCGGCCATCCACCCGCCGCCGCCGCCGACCTTGTAGGAATCGCCACCCCAGGTTTTGCGGGCGTCGGACGGTGTGTCCTCGTTGCCGCCGGCAGTGAAGAAGCGCCACACTTTCTCACCTGTCTTGGCGTTGACGCCGAAGATAGGGCCGCGATCAGGCCATTCGCCACCCTGGGCGCCAATGATCACCTTGTCCTTGACCAACAACGGTGCACCAGTGAACCCTACGGTCAACTTTTCCGAGTCGACCAGCTTGGTCTCCCAGTTGAGCTTCCCCGTCTTCATGTCGATGGCGGCGAGTTTGCCGTCCAGCGTACCCATGTAGAGGTTGCCATAGCCGGCGGCAATACCGCGGTTATAAGGCGAGTGGGTTTGCCGGGCGACCAGGTCCTCGTTAAGTTTATGCTTGTATGTCCACAGCACCTGGCCGGAAGCGCCGTCGAGCGCGTAGATCTGGTTATAGGGGCTGGAGTAATAGAGGACGCCATCGATCGCGAGCGGTATGCCTTGCAGACCGCGATTGGCGCGGGACGCAACGTGCGACCAGGCTTCCTTAAGCTTGCCGACGTTTCTGGTCGTGATTTGATCGAGTGCGCTGTAATGCCAGGATTTGTATGAGCCATGGTAGCTCATCCAGTTGCCTGGTTCTTTCTCGGAATTGATCAAGCGCTGGCCGTCGACATCGGCCGCAAACGAGCCTCCTGCAGCGAACATCGCTACAGTCATCGCCGTCGCGAAGGCGGTTCGCACAAAGCTAGACGTCAATCTTGTCATATCTATGTCCTCTCAAGGTGATTTTTCCCCGAGACCACATTGTCGCCGGGGAGAAACGATTTAACCGGCAAATAGGAATTGTAAAGACCTTTTTAGCCAAACAACACTCTATCGCTGAGCTGCCAAATTGTCAATCGCAAGCCTCTTCCAATGGCATAGGGGCTGAAACGTATGTGTGTTTCCAACGGCATATGAGCGTAGTAATCGCCCCACTGCCGCAAATCGCGCGACATCGAGGCCTCCGAAAGCAGCGACAAGAATGCATCAACTGGAAACCTCTGATGTGGTCGTTTGCTCGGTTTCGCTTTGCCTATGAATCACGCAGCATTCGGCGCAATGCTGCGCGATTGCGCCCTACGCGGGCTGAAAAACCGTCAGCAGCAGCGCATGGTTGGGCGTCACTTCTGAGCTTCGGCAATCTTCCACATTTGCTCGAACGATTTCACAATTACTACGAATGCGTCCGAGTTGTCTGCCTTCCTGATAACAACGCTCGGTCTCTGTGACGGAGCAGCGAAAGGGACCAATGCCTCCACTCGAGCCCAAGCGTCCTTTGATGTCGGGTCGGCTATGATCAAACTACTGCCAAGAAACCGATTGAGCCACGCCACCTGGTGGCCTGCCCTAACTAGCAACTCCGTGAGTGCGCGAACGTCCTTTGACATCCGTGCACCAGTTACATTGGCGACCTTTCCAAGCTCGGTTACGCTGTGCTGCCTGGTTTGGTTAGCATTACCCGCAAGGAACGTGACGAGTCCAGAAGATCGCCTTCGGCCAGCTTCACGCTGCCGGCGTGCCAAGCGAACCAAGCCTCCTTGATGCCATGCAGTTCTTCTTCCAGAGTTGCCGGAGGACGACGAGCGTAGGCCTTTGGCTCTTGGGTGTTGTGTCGCGTGGGCGAACGCGCCTGACCACCGTCTGAGTGGTGTTGCATGCCGCACCAAGTGCCGCGGCAAGATTGCCTGAGTTATGAAGTTCGAACGTGGCAGGTGTGACGCCGGCGAGGTCTGTGGGAGAGCTGGCCGGTTGCTACGATCGTAAACCATGAAGGTGCGGTCACGCCCGAGTGCACCAATGAACATTCCAAGTTCAAAGATGACGTAATCTCTGGCTGTTGGCACATGACGGTGATGAGTAGGCCTCGCCAATGCGAGTTAGGTGTGCGCCAAGGGCTGGGCATTTGTCGATGATGAGTACAGGGTCGGATAACTCTGTCGGCTGCTGATCATAGCTTTTTTGCACGCCCAACAGTTATTCACCAGACCGGCCAGAAATCGTAGCCCGTATGGAGTGCAATGAAATACGGGAATAAAGCCCCTCGATTGCGCCGCAGCCCATTGCGGTTATTCGCTGAAGAATGCGAATATTGACCTGCAAGCTAACACCCATGCGGTTCTTCAGGCCATCGATACCATCTTGATCCCTCGTGCGCGCTTCACAGCGTGCTTTGACCCCGCGCTAAACAGCGCGAGCAAGAGTTCGGCAAATTGCTGGTAACTCAGCCCCTTGTCGGGCTTAAGCCAGGTGAACGTCCAATTCATCATGCCGAATAGCGCCATGGTCAGAGGCTTGATCAAAGACGCAGTCGGCGGCAGATCGAGTACATCTCCAATTACTGCGGCAAATGCCGCTACCACCTGACGTTCATAGCCGATGATCTTGTTGCGTTCGCGGGCAGACAAATATTTCAGATCGTTAAGCAAGACCCTATGTCGCTGCCGCGAGGTTTCATACTCTTGCATGAAACTGTGGATCAACGCTTCAAATCTGGCTCGCGGCGATTTTGGCGCGGCGCGTTCGGTCAACGCCACTAGGCGTTGCATGTACTCTTCGAGTAAGTCGAATAGCAGTTGCTCTTTGCTGGTGTAGTAGTGATAGAGCAACGATTTTGATACGCCGCAGCGGGCTGCGAGGTGTAGCATACTGGCGCCGGGGAAACCCAATTCGGCAAATGCCTCGGCCGCATTATCCAATATGAGCTTGCGCTGCGCGCCATGTTGCTCGCTTTTTTGACGGGACATTTAGCGTTCGTCGTAACTCAAACGCACGTTGGCCGAGCGTGGATGGGCTTGGCACGTCAGCACGTAACCTTGCGCGATTTCATCTTCTTGCAAGGTGTAATTTTTGTCCATCGCCACCTCGCCTTCCAAGACACGCGCACGGCAGGTACAGCACACACCGGCTTTGCAGGAAAATGGCGCATCATGGGTTAGATGCAGCAGCGCATCCAAAATCGGTTCTGCATGGAAACCTAATTTCAAGCGACGCTCTTTGCCGTTGAGGACAATGGCGATCTCCGCCGTTGTACCGTCAGATTGTTTCTCAGCCTGCGTCGCCTCGACACAGATCTTACGCGCGACCGGTGTGCCGAATCGCTCCGCATAAATATGTCCGACGTCGACGCCGGCTTCGCGCAATGCTTGGGTCACCGCGTCGATCATGTCGTAGGGGCCACAGATAAATGCTTCATCGATTCCGCTTGCGGGCAGCACGCTCGCCACCAAGTCGCGACATTTTTGTAAATCTATTCGGCCTTGATACAAATCAATTTCTTGCGGCTCCCGGCTAAATAAAAAGTGTAACGAGAGTCGATCCAGATATTTATCCTTCAATCGCCACAGACTTTCGCCAAACATCACGGCATCGTGGTCACGGTTGCTGTAAATCAGCGTGTAGCGGCTGTGACGCTCGCTACGCAAGGTCGTTTTGATCAGACTCAGCACGGGCGTAATACCGCTGCCGGCAGCAAAGGCCACGTAGTGTTTGCGCTGCGCAGAATCGAGCGGCGTGAAGAAACGCCCGTCGGGCGTCATCACCTCAATCTCATCACCGGCCCGCAGTTGATCGAATGCATATTGTGAAAATACGCCGCCGCCGACGCGCTTGATGCCGACCGTTAGCTGCCCTTCGTCCGGCGCACTACAAAGCGA
>JBDSJK010000140.1:0-3062 GCA_039917535.1 Burkholderiales bacterium | reverse complement strand
GGTCGGAATATCAAAGTCGAATCCGCTCGATTTAACTCGACGAAAAAAACATCGCCATCGACGTCATTCGGCCATTCAGTTCGCGATAAATTCTTCATGGAGTTGTAGATTTTTGGCTCCGCTATAGGCCGGTGCCTGCCGATTGTACTCGGCCGTGAACTTGGTTTTCGCGAACAGTCGGCTGCCGCCCCAATGCCGACGCTGGACTAATCTGAAGCCATACGTCGGACTCAATTCAGTTGATCGATTTTTTTAACTCTGTTCAGCAAAGCGGCAAAGTCGAGTTCACGCAACACCTTATGCTCAAACTCCCCTAAGCATGCTTTCTGAATATGATTTGCGTCTGACTCGGTGATTTTCTGAATCAACGCTGCGGTCAACAGATCTCCCATTTGTGTTTGGGTTGGTTGGTAACCAGTTCGTTCGGCTTCTGGAAAGAATCTTGTTAGCCTAGGATACATTTCACGTAACTCAGCCAGGGCATTATGGTTTTCGCTCAACCATTTATTTGCCACAGACTTCACCTTTGGGGCTTGGAGTGGATGCGACGCCTCACAGCGAACCACAAAGGCTTCGAAAAACTTTTCGTAATTTATTCCGACGAGTTTTATTTCTGCAACATCCTCGGGGCTTACCTGCGCGGAACAGGTCCCACACAAGCCAACAGCTAAAACGAAAAAAGCCGAGAAATTTAACATCGAACCCAACATGAAGGTTATTTTCATTCAGCATCCCATCATTTTTACGGCGATCTAAGGCCGAGTCCGCCATTGCCGAACTCGGTCGATTTTTAAAACTAGACTGGGTCGAGACAGGAACGTCCTTGGCCGGATCAAAATAACGCCTCGTCCAAGATTATCAAATTCGTTTCCTCCCGCTTATCCCACTGCATCGACCATCAATCTGCCCACCGAGGCACACCCTGGGGCGGGTCGCCCCGCACACGTCGCCATCACTGGCGCCTCACTACCGCCACATGGATTCGTCAATGCACCAGCCACATGTGACGACATTATCTATCGTTTGTCAGCTGGCTTAAAATCAATGCACCTGCGCATGCCATCAGTATGCCCATGTTCCGGTATCCCCGATAAGCCGCGCTATTTTCAGGCTCGATTGCACTGACTGAAGGGTTAGACGGGTCATAGTAGACCCGTACCTGGCTGCCCTGCGGATAGGTCTTCACAACACGTTCCGCGCTGTCCAATCCCACTGCGTGTTCGGGTGAGAACAGGTCAATCTGGCGACTTGCATGTGGTACCCCATCTACCTCATATCGGTAAAGGAAAATCAATAAATCACTATCGTCCGTTTTCGGGCGCCCATAACTCACATGCGACTCGACGACATAGCCAAGTGCCACCGGCCACCGCACTGCGCTGCCCGCGACTTTCCTCTGTCTTCGGCCCCATCGAAGGAGGTGAAGTCCCAGAAGCAAAAATGCACTTCCAACAATTAGCACGATGGTCATCAGCTTCCAGCTCCCCACGGACATGTGCGTGGCCGTTTCGCCCATAGGAATTCCATGTGGCAATTTTAATGGTATCACGCGTTGACATGACATCAGGCCGTCAACGGAATCGATCTGGCGCGTGGCGATATCGTATGCGGTTGGCAGCAGCGTGGACCGCAACGCCTTCGAGATGGAGTGGGCGGCTGCGCGATCAATGCGCTGCGTCGATGTCTGCTCTTGGCCCGACCACGACCGATTGTATATATAGCTTCGTCTCGCCAGGGGAAATAATACAGAAATTGGGGTAAGTCCACCCCATAGCGCATTGGAAAACGACCTATGAAGCGCGAGGTCGGGACCAATTGCCACGAGGGGATTGGAAAGCGTAACCAACTTGGTTCCATCTTGGCGCAATGAAAGTGCGTAAGGTGCAAAGGGAGTGTTGCGATTGTCGTCGCCTTGTAATGAGAGCCGGCCGTCGCATGCCCAATTCGGGTTACGGAATCGACTGACATACCTAGGTGCGCCAATCCCGTGAGCGGAAAACTTGTAGCTGCGCTTGCCGTCCTGACTGAACCGATAAAGGCGGTCTATTGATGATAATAAAGATGAATTTTCTAGTGTAAATATTAGTTACTTGATATTTTTTGAATATGTTTTGCGCTAACGCAAACAGCATGATTGATTTGGATTGATATATCGATTCAACCTTGACCGTCGAGATCGCTTCCTGTAAGTTTTCAGCCATACCTGTACCGCAGGCGCCGGCAACAGCAGAGGGCGCCATTGCATCCCGCTTCGCGATCGTGCGTCGATAAACAAACGTATTATTAAAATTTCCCGTCAACCCGGCGGCCCCGTTTTGCCCGCGCTATCGAATACCGGAAACGCGCGTGTATGCAAATGCTCTACCGATTCAATTGCGTAGCTGGTTAGCGGCAATGCTGTGACACCGTGAATGCCAGTCCAGATTTAGCGACATTCAACCAAGCTGATTTGAGGGAGGGCAACATGCCTGTCACACTGAGTTATCCGGGTGTTTATATTGAAGAGTTAGCCAGCGGCGTGCGCACCATCACCGGTGTCGCCACCTCCATTACGGCATTTATCGGCAGCGCGCTGCGGGGGCCGACCGATCAAGCGGTGCGCATCCAGAATTTTTCGGACTATCTCAGGAAGTTCGGCGACATGTCGGCGGCGAGCATGATGGGCTACGCCGTCCAGCAGTATTTTCAGCACGGGGGCAGCGACGCCTACATTGTGCGCGTGGCAAGCGACGACGCGAAGGCCGCGGAAATCCCGCTGCCCAGCGAGGAATCGGGCAGTAATCTCGCCCTTGCCGGCGCCAGCAAGGGGAGTTGGGGCAACTCCCTGCGTGCCACGGTCAGCCACACGGCAGTGAGCGACCCGGCCGACACCAGCCTGTTCACCCTCGTGATCGAGGAATTGGAGGCGCCCGGTTCCTCCACGGTGCTCAACACCGAAACCTTCATGAACCTGACGGTCGATCCGAACAGCCCCCGCTATGTGGTGTCGGTGCTGCAGGATAATTCAGCGCTGGTGGTGGTGGCCGGATCGGCGCCGCCCAAGCGCCCCAAGCCAACCACAA
>JBDSJK010000139.1:0-7582 GCA_039917535.1 Burkholderiales bacterium | reverse complement strand
AGCGGTCGTCATGATTTTACCTTGCCCTTTCTATACAGCTTGGACCAATGATCGTATTCCCGATGGCTCAAGACCCAGCGCGCGAAAATCTTGTCATCACGATAGTGCACATTGGTGATGACGCGATATTTAACGGTGAATGGTTTCAGCCTTATAGCCTTGATCTGGTAACACCCGCCAAGCAAGTCGGGCTCGTCTGCGACGTTTAAATATTGTTAAGCGGGTGTTACCCACCGTACATCACTGGCGCGGTGCGCTATGCGATTTATCTAATGCACCTCACGTTATTTCCTGCAACACGGCATCACCAAATATCAACCCACAACGCACCAACTTGCTGGGGAAAATATCTGCCACCGCGCGCCGATAACCCAAAAGTTGCGCGCGATATTCGAGCATGAGTGCAGCATCATGAACCTTGTCACTGCGAACGCTTTTGTAATCCAGCACCCATACGTGATCGGCGAATTCCACCAAGCGATCAATGCGCAGCAACGTGCCCTCCGCGTTTAAAATACTCACTTCATTTCTGGCGCTTATGTAGAGATTTGCATCGAAGAATTCTGCCAGATGCGGCGCGCCGAGTATCGCCTTGGCATGAGCAACCAACCGTTCATCGCCAACCAATTCAGTGCCGCTTGTGGCCATGTCGAGCAAACCATGCAGCGCGATGCCGTAGTCGCGATTTGCATCGACGTTTTCCTCTAGCCGTGTGCCGTGTAGAACCAATTGCGTCAACCATATGGGCAACGTGTTCGGGTGTTCAACAGATGACACTCTTTCCAATATGTCACTGGGTTTTTCCGCAAATGACGCAATTGCCTGCGCTTCCGGCATGGCGGGTATGAGCGATTCATACCATGCGCCCGCACCTGACCCAACGGTGTTGCCACTCACAATGAGATACTGCTTCGCACGTGTCATGGCGACATACAAAAGATTTGAATCTTCTTGTTGGCCGATGTTTGCCTCCTCCGCCATAAATTCATCGCGCCCCACGCCGCGCTCATTCTTCGTGGTTACAAAACTGAAATGATTCGGCCGTTCCGCGCCGGTCGGCCAGGTTACCAGCACGTCATATCCATCCTGCGACTTGGGTTTACAGGTTGCGTCGATCAGCCACACGATATGTGCTTCTAACCCTTTCGCGCCGTGAACGGTCATGATGCGCACCGCGTTGCCCACATCGCCCAAGCTGCCTTCGTCGGGAGATTCTTGATCGGGCGCTTCCCGCAGCACGCGTAAGTCTTCCAAGAAACGCCCCAAACTCGGGTAGCGACCGCTGTCTATGGATAAGCTCAATTCTATGAATGCGATCAGGTTTGAATGCACGGCGAGTTGCATGAATTCGGGTACGACCAAATCGTAACGTGTTTCCAGATTGGCCTCAAAATAAATCCGATCTAACAAATCATGCACCGGCAGATGGGACGCGAGAGCCAACCAATCATTTAGCATTTTTTGAGCGCGACTTAGCGTGGGTGACACGCTTTCACTTGCGACGTAACTACAAAGCCGCTGCCACCAATCTATGCCTTCAATCGCGGCCAACGCAATCAAGTCCTCGTCGGAGCAGGCAAACATAGGCGCGCGCAGCGACTGCACTAAACTCAAGTTATCGCTCGATCGTAACAAAAATTGCAGCAGCGCGATGATGTCTTGAACTTCCAAACTGTCGAGTAATCCTCCTTGGCGCGTACTTACATAGGGAATTTTTGCGCGGCGCAAGGCCGCCTCATAGACGCTCAACTGCGTGCGTCTGCGGGCTAGAATCAGAATATCTCGATAGGCTGCGGGCCGTGCCACGCCTAGCTCTTGGACATGCCAGGTATCGACAGCAGCGCGAATCCCAGAGGCTAATTGCTCCGCTTCCAAGGCCCGGCGGCGATCCTCTGCTTCCGTTTGCGGTGTAGTGAGCAACTCACGCAACAGCGCTGTTCCGGTTGGGGTTGCGGTTTCGCTTGGCGGCAAGGGGATACGCAATGCCGCTCCGGGCAACACAGTCTCAAAAGCTTGATGTGGCTGAAATCCGCTTAATTGCCTGCCACCTGAAAATACCGCATTCACCACATCTAACACCGCCACGCCGCTGCGCCGAGAAACATTCTGTCGCAATTGCAGTGCTTGATAATCGCGCACCAGAAAATCCGCCGCGTGTCGAAACAGCCGCGCATCACCGCGGCGAAAATGAAAGATAGATTGTTTGGGATCGCCAACTAAAAATACCGTCGGACGAAGATCCGCCTCCGATGAGGCTTTCAGCCAGCTTTGCAAGGTGATCCACTGCAGCGGATTAGTGTCCTGAAACTCGTCCAGCAAGATATGCCGATAACGAGCGTCGAGTTTGTATTGCATGTATTCCGCGTAGTCGGAATATTGCAGCAAACTGTAGGCGGCATACTCCACGTCGGTGAAATCAAGCAGGCTACGTTCGCGCTTCAGCGCTTGGTAATGTTCGAGTAATCCTAGTCCGGCTATGAACAGATTTCGATTTGCGGCCAATACACGTTGCTCGATGACGGCATTGTGGGTGCTCAGTAATTTTTCGCCGATGAGGACGAAGGCCTGTTGCGCAGGCTTATCGCGTTTGGCGAAGAACTTTTTCCAATGTTCGCGTAGCTTTCCGTCATTGGTGAACATCACCCCAAAGATTGTCGCTAAGCGCTCAGCGGGGGCATCGTTGTCTATCGCAATTTGCAATTGGGCTAGCCACTTATCCCGCACATCATCAACGCCGTCCAAGACCACACAGACAGCGGCAAGAGCATTGCTAAAGGCCTCATCGTGAAATAGCACGACGCAATAATCCAGTTCTGGATTAACACCCAATTGCTGTGCCAACACCTCGGCAGCAAAGCCCGCCGGGTCGTGCTGACCGGCCGTGAAGCTCCACCACTCGGCGCGTTTTTTCAAAAAATTACCCAGCAACTTGCGCGTGTTGTATAGCCCGTAATCAAAAAATAGTTGATCCAAAGCTTGTTGCATTGCGTTCTTTTCAGCTGATGCCAACGACTGCGCAAAACGCTGCCAGGCTTCCTGCTCCAGAGAATGTACGGATTCCACCAATCGGTAGCCTTTGCCCACACCTGCCTGCAAAGGGGCGCGCTGAACGAGGTCGGCGAACCAACCGTGAAAAGTGTTGATCTTGATGCTTGGTTCCGCCAGCAACACTTTCTCAAACAATCCGCGCGCGATCTCGACCCTGGCCTCCAGTTCCGCATCGACTACTCCGCGTTCGCGCAGAAAGTTTTTCACCCATTCTTCGTCCTGCGTTGTTGCCAACTGTTCAAGCCAGGATTGCAAGCGTTCCTGCATTTCCATCGCGGCTTTGCGAGTAAACGTGATGGCAAGAATTTCGCCAGGTGCGACACCCGACAGCAGTAAGCGAACAATTCGCGAAACCAGCAACCAAGTTTTGCCGGAACCCGCGCAGGCTTCCACCACCACGCTGCGGCGCGGATCTAGCGCTTGCAATAGCGTCGATGCGTCAGGGCTCATCACGCCAATGGCGCTTGCGGCAAATGCCTTGCGCCTCGCAGTATTGACACACGCTATCGACGCCTTGCGCGGGTAGCGCTGCGTTCGCGTCAATCGCGCTTAATGTCGCTTGCAAACGCAGCCTATGGGTCGCGGCAATATCGCCTGGTTCTCCCTTCATGGTGTGAGTCTTAATCGGATCTTCATCAAGTCCAACATAGGCCAACTCCGCCACGGGTCGATCCGCAAGAATGGCGTAAAACGCGAGCTGGCCGTCTTCGTTGCTATTAACCACCCGCTGCTTGAGTTGATTACTGTTCGCTGTTTTGTAATCCAACAAAGCATCGCCGTCACGGCGCTGATCAATGCGATCCAAACGGCCTTTCAGTTGCACCGATCGGCCCGCGCTCAAGGACAATTCCTGCTGAGCCGAGACTTCGCTTGCATGCCAGCGCCAGCCCTGCGTTTCTCGATCTTGCTGCCAGGTTATATAGGCGGGAATAAGTTTTTGCCAACGCAACGACCACGCTCGAGAAAAGTAGTCTGTTTGTGGTGCCGTAGCGAATACCGCTTGACTGATTTCGCGCAGCGCCTCAGTGATGGTCAATTCATCCTGTTGCGACAAAACGGGAAAGCGCTGGTGAAATTGCGCGAGCGCGCCATGGACTAATTCACCGTAATCTTTTTTCTCGAGTTCTTCTAGAACGTCTTGCTCTTCGCGCAAGCCAAGCATGTGCCGCGCGTAGAATTGATAGGGACAAGCCAGCAAACTGCTGTAGCCGGCGGCCGACAGACTATCGCGCAACAGCTTTGCCGCGCGCGGCTGCGGCTGTGTCAGTCCGGCTGGAATGGTGGCCTTGTCGTCTGATGTTACCTTGGGTAGTGCAGCTAGCAACATGCCCAGATTCGAATCGGTGATCGAAGTGCCGTAGGCAAGCCGATGCAAGGCTTGCAATCGCAACCAATAGGGCGAAGGCGCATTTCTTTCGCCCGTCTTCTCGGCCTGCCAAGTTATCAACACTTCATCGGCATTGGCGAGCGTTTGCATCAAGCGTTGCAGTTCTAGCGCACGCCGCTGAGTGCGGCCTGGCAAACCCAATTGCTTTAACACCGCGTCGTTGAATAGCGTGTTGTCGGACACCGAGGGAAGGTGATCCGCATCGGCGCCAAGCAAAATCACTGCGTCGAAATGACGTCCATCGGTCAGGCCGAGATGGGTGAGAACAACGGGACTTTGTATCGCGCGATCACGGAAACTCGCCTGCTCCAACTGTTGATCAAGCCAACGGCGCCATTCGCTGAGGGAATAGACGGCCGTTTCTGCTTTCAACTCGGCCAGCAAGGATTGCAACAAACGCAGCAAATCGCTACCTGCCGCGTCCTGCTGCAGCATTGCGCTTGCACCGAGTTGCTCCAAGCTACGCAGTAAATTCATTAACCACTGGGAAAACGGCTTAGGCTTTTCTCCAAACATGATCGCCGCCTCGGCGAGACCACGTGCGATATGCTGGGTGCTTGCGTGAAGATCAAGCCTATCCATAAGCTGACGCAGCCGGTTGAGACCCACAACATATTTCGCGCCGCGCAATACAGCGTCCATTTCCGCGATAGCCGACGTGCGGTCCGCTGCCGCTAGATCTGCGAAAATAAACGGCGACCGCAAAAAATCAAACAGATCACGAAAGTAGAAATCGCCGGCGATCACGGTCAACCAACCCATCACCGCACTGCTCGCCGTGGTGGTGGAAAGCGTCCATCCGCTTTCGTCGGCAATCAACACCTGCGAACGCTCCAGTCGCGCTCGAGCGCGGCGTGCGGTCAAACGATCTTGCGCGATGATAGCAATAGCGCGTTTGCCTTCGTGCAACCAGCGTCGCACGGTCACTTCTACGGCTTGCGCCTCTTGTTCCAAGCTCCGTGCGGGGAACAAGCTCAAGCGCTCTGCCGCCGGGCTCACGGCGTGATGTTTGCGCAATTGCATGGCTCGTTCCATCAAGTGGGGTGAAACTTGATTTGATTTTTCTGCTTCCCATGCGCTGTAGAACAGTGCGAACAACGGTTCGGATTCGGCGCTCAGTCGAGCGTCGGCGCCCATGATATGCACCGGCTGGCGTTGCGCGTAGGCCCTAAAAAACTGCTCCTCAACAGGCGTGGTTTCCAGCAGCCCAACGACATACAACGGCGCGGTTGCCTGAGCGGCAAGCTTCGCCAAGCGCAACGTGTATGCGCCGTAGACGTCGATCCCATCAATGCTGTTCTGCTGCAGAGCGCGCCACAACTCATGCACTAAGCGCGCTTCAAATTGTATGGCGTGATTGCCGGTCGTGCGTACGGCTTCGCTCACCACGCGCTGAAAATCCGCCTCGTTCTGTGGCAAGGTAACAGACTGCCGGTTGCATGCGTTGATCAGCGCAAGCAACTCCGTCGCCACTTGCCACCGATTCATACCTGCAAAAAAATCCGACAAGCGCAGCGCGTTATAAATCCACGCGAGGCGACGACTTTCGGGAATAATGCGTTGCTCGATGTAGACCGATTCAACCCACAGCTTCAACGTGATTACGCGTGGTAGCAACAAGGTGTGGCTGCCCGCAGCGTGGTGGAACTCCTGCTGCAATGGTGTTGCCAGGTGAAGATTAGGAAGCAAAACGATGACGTCCGCCAAATTTGGCCAACGATCCTTATTGCCTAAGACGATGGCATTCGCAACCGCCGACAAAAGACTGGATGCCGGCTCAACGCCAAGGGTCAAGCCGGACTTGGGGGACACGGCGGAAAAGCTTTGCTGGATAACCGCTCGTTATTTTTCGAGGAGATGGGCTTTCTCTTTGACCTTTGCCCACTCATCCGCATCGGAAGGCGCGTCTTTACGCTCGATGATCGGCTTCCACGCGCGCGATAGTTCGGCGTTTAATTGGATATAGTGGCGCTGATTTTCCGGCACATCATCCTCCGCATAAATCGCTTCCACCGGGCATTCGGCGACACATAGCGTACAGTCGATGCATTCGTCCGGCTCGATCACGAGAAAGTTCGGCCCCTCACGAAAACAATCAACGGGACACACGTCCACGCAGTCAGTGTATTTGCATTTAATGCAGGTTTCGGTTACTACATAAGTCATTACTTTGTCCCAATGAAGCAGTTTTTTCAAGCCGTATTTTATCAGAATGAACACCATGGGTGCGCTGGGAGCATGGCTAAATGAACTTGTAGGGCGGCCTCTGCTACGGCCCGCATCCAGCTTAGGACTTGCATGATAACGTCGGAAAACCTTTAACCTAAGTACGGCGCTCTATTAAGCGGCAAGGTCGGACTACCCGCGTCCAGCCCTACCTCACTCACACTACTTCAAGGCCGAGAAACTGTAGTACCCGAACGGTTACGTTGGCGCATAGTCCGATGCATACGTTCCGCCAATCCGATCCGGGGTGTTGACCACTCGGTCCGCTACGATGCCGTCAAATACCTTGATCGGGACCCCGGCGTTCTTTCTGATGAAATGGATGCGGCCGTCGGCGGGACAATACCAGCCGTTGGCCGGCCAGCCCGACAGCGTTCCCAGGATCAGCTTACAAGTGCCGAGCGCACCTTGATTGTTGACGACGAATGTCTCGAAGCTCTGATTAACGAGCATCGTCCAGGTGACGACCACATTTGCCGGCGGTGCCGCTGACGCAACCCCTGCATAGTGTTGTGTAGCAATCAACACTCCAACTGCCAAAGAGACTCTTATAAACTTCGATTTCATGATCAATACTCCTAATGGTTGATGATCTTTCCAGGCTCAACTGACGAAGTCGGTTGATGGGCTGCGATTTCCCATCTAGGCAGGGATCAACATTCAGAATATTCCAATATTCCAACGAACAACTTAGCGCCAAGAGCGCGGGGTATTAGAACAGCTTCAACTGCCGTATTTCTTCCTTCGTTCTGCCCTGATTCCTGACGTACCTTTCAATAACCTCCCAACCAGCACCCTCGCCCACTGTGGCCACATAGTAGCCGTCCGTCCAAAACTCACCGCCCCACAAGGCTCGCTTTACGCTCGGCTTGCGCCGAAATATTTCCCGTGCCGTGATGCTCTTGAAGATCCTCACGATTT
>JBDSJK010000138.1:0-3243 GCA_039917535.1 Burkholderiales bacterium | reverse complement strand
CCGCAACAAGCCAACCATATCGCGCACCAAACCATCGCACACCACGCCGGCCACGCCGATTTTCTTCGCCCAATAGGCCCAATGATCGCCGATCACGGCGGCGGTTTCGTCGTTCTTGGTGGCAATCACGATCACATCACCCGCTTTCGCAACGTCTAACGCTGCCATCGCCGCGAGATTGTCCATCGGCCCGCAAAATGCCGTGACTGCCGGGCCGCAAAACGCCATGTTTGGGTCGAGCGGCTTGATGCGATAGTCGAGACAACCTTTGCCGTTAAATGCATCGGTAATGTAGCCCGTGGGCTGGCGGGCAAAGGCACCGATGATCTCCGCGCTGGGGCGCGGGATCGTGCGCCGTATCGTTAAGGCAACGGGATCTCCGACCATAGTCTTCTCTCCGAAACAAATGGGAAAGGACTATGGTAGAGCAGCGGGCGTAGTATGCGCAATGCGCACGCGGCTTGAATATATTTCGACATGACCGCAACAACGTCTTCATGTCACGCACTAGCTGCATGCTTCGATATCGCGCCACGAGATAATCCCAATGCGGCTTCCAGGCAATGCATCGCCAGGAGCCCATATCTACGCTGCTCCTGGCGTGATCACTAAAACGATGCCCTGGCTTGTCTCCTCGTGGTTAGCGGGAAACACGAGCCGCTATCCTTGCCGCCCTCGCTTCAGTAAAATCACGGAAACGAGGAGGACGACCATGGCCATTAGCGACATGAATCATTTCACGGTGTTAACGCAGGATCTCGATGCAACTCGCCAGTTCTACATTGATATTCTAGGCTTGAAAGAATGGTTTCGCCCTGACCTGGGCTTTCCCGGCGCGTGGCTATATTGTGGCGATCGCGCGGTGCTGCACGTGATCGCGGGGCGGCCGCTGCCGAATCCGCCCGCGGGCGTGCTTGATCACATGGCGTTCAGCGCGAACGATTTGCCGCGCACGGTGGCGACGTTGAAGGCCAACGACATTGAATACAACTTGCGCAAGCAAAACGATTCCGGCGTATGGCAGTTGTTCTGCTTTGATCCCAGCGGCGCGCGGGTCGAGTTGGATTTTCCCGCCACCGAATCTGCGCCCGCAGCCTAATCGACAATGATCATGAATCTCACGCCTGAAAACATTTTGCCGGAAGACGCGGCGACAGCGACCTTAGTCGCACGTGCTCATATTCCCGGTTTGATCGCGGGGCCGAGCCCGGTGTTGGTGCGGCCGGACTTTGTCTACGATTTGAGCGGGATTGCGCCGACTTCGGCGGAGTTGCTGGCGCGGGTCGATGCGGTTGCCGCGGTAAAAGACGCCGTGGGCAGCGGTCAGGCCAAGCGCATCGCCGCAACGGCGGACGTGATCGCCAACAGCGCCGCCATGCGGCGAAATCCGCAAACGCCTTACTTCCTTGCACCGTGTGATCTGCAAACAGTGAAGGCTTGCGGCGTGACGTTTGTGGCTAGCATGCTGGAGCGCGTGATCGAGGAACAGGCGAAGGGCGATCCCAAGGCGGCGGAGAACATTCGCCACAGCTTGGGCGAGGAAATCGGCGCGAGCCTAGCGAGCGTCAAGCCTGGTTCGCCCGAAGCCGTGCGCGTCAAGGAATCGTTGCTCAAGCGCGGGTTGTGGTCGCAATATTTGGAAGTGGGCATTGGCCCCGATGCGGAAGTGTTCACCAAGGCGCAGCCCATGTCGGCTGTGGGGTTGGGCGCGGAGATCGGCATCCATCCCGCATCAAGTTGGAACAACCCCGAGCCTGAAATGGTGATGGCTATAAATCCGCAAGGCCAGATAATCGGCGCGGCGCTGGGTAATGACGTGAATCTGCGCGACTTCGAAGGCCGCAGTGCATTGTTGCTCGGGCGCGGCAAAGACAACAACGGCTCCTGAGCGATTGGACCATTTATTCGCCTGTTCGATCAGTCCTTCAGCTTGGATGACGTGCGCGGCGCAACCATACACGTTGAGGTTTTAGGCACCGATGGCTATCGGCTGGAAGGCGTGAGCGAATTGAAGAAAATCAGCCGCGACATTGCCGACCTTGTAGGGCAAACAATCAATGCCCATCACCAATATCCCGACGGCTTGATGCTGTTCCTCGGCACCATGTTCGCGCCCACGCAAGACCGAGACGCGGCGGGCCAGGGCTTTACCCATAAGTTGGGCGACCGAGTAACGATACGCTCCGCGCGGCTCGGCACGCTGATCAATTGTGTCAACCACACCGACAAGATTCCAGCCTGGAGTTTCGGCACGCGGGAACTGATGCGTAACCTTGCGGCGCGCGGTTTGTTAACCGCACCTTAACTGTTAATGAGGGCCGAACGAGGCGATTCACAAAGAAACTAAACACGCTGATAAACAGCGCGAGCAATATGCCGGTGCCCAGATCGGCGATGCGAAAGCCGGGCACCAATGCGTGTACGAAAAATAGGATAGCGGTATTGATGACGATGATAAACAATCCTAGCGTCAGCACCGTGATCGGTAAGGTCAGCAAGATAAGCAGCGGCTTGATCACCGCGTTCGCAAACCCCAATAGCAAACCGGAAATGAGCAGCGTTTCCAGGTTACTAAACGACACGCCGTGCAATACGTAGCTGGCTACCCACAACGGAAGCGTGGTCAGTGCCCAACGCAGCAGGAAACTGGTGACAAAGTTCATGGCGGCTTCCGCAAGAATGGAATCGAAGCCAGCATAAGCATTGCGGTGCCGCGATGCAATAGGACCACTGGCAGCGTTATTGCGGCCATGGGTAGAATACCCAGTTTCCCCTGAGGCGGGGGTGTCAAACAAAGGCCAACTTGGCCGCCAATTGTGTTAATAATAATTTATTCATATAGATAGGGAATTTTCCCTAAGCGATGTAATCGCAATTTATCGCAAATCACCGCGGCTAAAGCTATAATTATGGCTGGCCCGAAATTTGCTTTAACGCAATTCAAAAAAATCCATAACAACAATTAGTTGCAAAACTTTCTGGAAAATGTTATTAAGTACGTGAAATCAATTTTTACAATTATTTAACGACATTTATAGAAACAGAAAAAATGCGTTTAACAGGTGCCCAATTAGAGGGAAACAGCATGAGTTCTTCGAGTCGCGAGGGCTCAACTATATCACGAGGGCCTATGTCCGTTCACGAGATTCGATCGGCTTCATCCTACCGAAGCACTGTGCTGGTGATCGATGACCAATCCACCGGTCGTGTCATTCTTGAAGAAATTGTTCGTGGGGTCGATCC
>JBDSJK010000137.1:0-7439 GCA_039917535.1 Burkholderiales bacterium | reverse complement strand
ACGCTCAACACGGTGATGTTGGCTTATAACCTGATGAGTTTACTGCGTCAGGTGTTGCTCAAAACCAGTGCAGTCAAACATTCTTCTAAATCCGTACAACACACGTTGCAAACGCTACGCTGTTGGCGCCGGTTGAATCTTGATCATCTGTGCCGGTTGAATTTTGACCAGGGGCTTTTGCTGACCTGAATGCGATCAACTGTGGATAACTATACCCGTTTGGCGGTGTTTGCTTTCGCGTTTTTCAGATGTGCTCCTCCTCTTCGAGTGTTGTTTGGGCTGGTTTCTGATTTGCCTTTTTGCTTTGCTCGCGCGCTTTGATCTGATTCTTGGCCTGTTTAGTGCTGTGCAGGAAACGATAGGACTGATTGCCGGTCTCGACGATGTGGCAGTGATGCGTCAAACGATCCAGTAGCGCGGTGATAAAGCTGTCTGCACCCTTGTGTTGAAAGCCCTATTTAGAGAAGCTATGAGGCATGCATGCCATGAGAAGCGCTCTGGATAAGGCTCTTCAGGCAGCTCAATAAATTTTTCGGAATTTATCGTTACACCGCCGCATCAAGCTGCGCAATAAATCTGCTTAGCTCAACGGGCAACAGCGCAGTCAAACGCAACTCAACCTGCGTCGATGGATGAACAAAACTCAACGACGCGGCGTGAAGAAACATGCGCTTCAAACCCTGCTTGGTCAGCTCGCGATTGAGGCCGAAATCGCCATACTTTTCGTCGCCCAAAATCGGGAAGCCCAAATGGGCGAGGTGGACGCGAATTTGGTGGGTGCGACCGGTTTTGAGTTCGGCTTCGAGCAAAGTGAAATCCGGCCATGATTTGAGTTTGCGAAAAATGGTGTGGGAGTCCTGGCCGTC
This sequence comes from Burkholderiales bacterium, assembly GCA_039917535.1. Lineage (GTDB taxonomy): Bacteria > Pseudomonadota > Gammaproteobacteria > Burkholderiales > JALYOK01 > JBDSJK01. The sequence continues at coordinate 6,573 of JBDSJK010000137.1, read as the reverse complement.
TTTATTGACGAAAACGCGCCGCTCGCCTTCGGCCGTGACATATTTACTCAAGCTGAGCTTGATGCTTTGCTTGTTGTTTTTCCACTGGCCTTTGACCAATACTTGGTAACGCTTATCAGCCAGCCCTTCGCGCAGGATGGTGTGCATGCCTAACAGCGCCGCGCGTTTTTTAGCTAAGAGTAAGATTCCCGACGTGTCGCGGTCTAGGCGATGGACCAGTTCCAAGAACTTCAATTCTGGGCGCAGGGTGCGGCACAGTTCGATGACGCCGAAGCTCACGCCGCTGCCGCCGTGGACGGCCAACCCGACGGGTTTGTTCAGCGCCAGTAGAAATTCGTCTTCGTGCAGCACTTCGGGCAAGGCTGCGCGCGGTATTTTACTGACGGCGGTATTTTCGTTGGCTACGCCGACCCGTAAAGGTGGAATTCGTAACTCGTCGCCCTGGCTGAGCCGCGTGGTCGGCTTGCCGCGTTTGCCGTTGATGCGCACTTCGCCGCTGCGCACGATGCGATAGACGTGACTTTTCGGTACGCCCTTAAGCGCGCGGAAGAGATAATTGTCCAGCCGCTGGGCTACTCCCTCTTCACCAACAGAAACGAAAGTCACCGCATTTTTGCCTAAATCCTTCATATTGAATATACTATTGCTTATCCGAAGCTTTCCAGCGCGACGTCTTGACGCAGCGACTGTACGAACAGCCGGCCCTTTAGAGCCTGGCCCTTCGGAGAATTAAAGGTTGTTTCGCTCACCTCGATCGATCGTGATCTGATCAACGCACCTAAATTGTGCCTCGTGCACGTCGTTGCGTGACCGCCGATACGACGCCAAGTAGCGACATTGAAAAGTTGCGCGCTCGATACACCGGATATTGTACAGACCCGCATGTTAGATTGTTGTGCTTATTTAGCGCAGCCCTACGTTGAGGTTCGTCTTGCCACAAAAAGGCCGTTGGCACATTTGAACATTTCGTTACGTTTTTAATTAATCAATTTTTATCGGACGTAATAATCTTGCGGCGCGACTAACGCGCCTCGCCTGTGCCGACTTTCCCCGTCGTATTTTAGGAGCGCGGGAGAGTAAATATGAAACGCATGTTGTTTAATGCAACCCAGGCCGAAGAGCTGCGGGTTGCCATCGTAGACGGGCAAAAACTCGTCGATTTAGATATAGAGTACGCAGGAAAAGAGCAACGCAAAAGCAATATCTATAAGGGCGTCATTACCCGTGTTGAGCCCAGCCTTGAAGCGGCTTTCGTCGATTACGGCGCGGAGCGGCATGGTTTTCTTCCTTTCAAAGAAATTTCCCGTGTTTATCTGAAAGGCGAGGACGGCGAGCTTGCCCGTTCGCGCATCCAGAGCATCCTCAAAGAAGGTCAGGAATTAATCGTCCAAGTGGACAAGGACGAGCGCGGCAACAAGGGCGCCGCCTTGACCACTTACGTTAGCTTGGCCGGACGCTACTTGGTGTTAATGCCCAACAATCCGCGCGGCGGCGGCGTGTCGCGTCGTGTGGAAGGCGACGAACGAACTGAATTGCGCGATGTGATGAGCCAGCTAGAAGTACCCACCGGCATGAGCATCATCGCGCGCACTGCGGGCATAGGCCGCGCTACCGAGGAATTGCAGTGGGATTTGAACTATCTCATGCAGTTGTGGCACGCCATCGAGGACGCTTCCACCGGCCAAACGGGCGCGTTCCTGATTTACCAAGAAGGCAGCCTGGTGATCCGCGCGATCCGCGATCTGTTTCAGCCCGACATCGGTGAGATTCTTGTCGATACCGAGGCGCTGCACGAGCAAGCGCAGCAGTTCATGTCCCATGTCATGCCGGACAACGTCAACAAGGTTAAGCTCTATCGTGACGATGTGCCGCTGTTTTCGCGTTTCCAGATTGAGCATCAGATTGAAACCGCTTACCGCCGCGATGTGAATTTGCCGTCCGGCGGCGCCATCATCATTGATCACACCGAAGCGTTGGTTTCCGTAGACGTGAACTCGGCCCGCGCCACGCGGGGTGCGGATATCGAGCAAACGGCGTTGAATACCAATCTGGAGGCAGCCGATGAAATTGCCCGCCAGTTGCGCCTACGCGACCTGGGCGGCCTGGTGGTGATCGACTTCATCGATATGGAAAGCCCGCGCAATCAACGCGAGGTCGAGAATCGCCTCAAAGATGCGTTGAAGCCTGACCGCGCTCGCGTGCAAACGGGCAAAATTTCGCGCTTTGGCTTGCTGGAACTGTCGCGGCAACGTCTGCAACCCAGCCTGGGCGAAACCAGCCACATCCCCTGCCCGCGCTGCGGTGGCACGGGCCATATACGCGATATCGAATCGTCGGCGCTGCACATCCTGCGCATCCTGCAGGAAGAAGCCATGAAAGAGCACACGGCTCTGTTGCGTGCTCAGGTGCCCGTCGACGTTGCCACTTTCCTGCTTAATGAAAAGCGCGCCGATATTCACGCTCTGGAAGCGCGGCTCAAAGTAAGCATCGTACTGATTCCCAACTCACATATCGAAACGCCCAACTATGAAGTCGAACGCATTAAGCAAGATGCGTTAGGTGAGGCGGAACTCGAAAAACCCAGCTATCAACTGGTGAACATACCCGCCGAAGAAGCCAAGGCGATCAGCCAGGCGACGGAGGTGAAAGCGGTGCGACCGCAAGCCGCCGTGCAGGGCATCACGCCCTCGCAGCCCGCGCCTATGCCCGTTGTTGCCGTCGCGCCGGTAGAAGAAGTGCGGCCGAGCTTGATTGGATGGATTATGGGCTGGTTCAAAGGCGGCCAAGCGCCACAGCCGGCGCCTGTCGCGCCCACCAAGCGCACCCCGCCTGCCCGCGAGGCACGACCCAACGCCAACGGTGGCTCTTCGGGCCAGCAGCGCGGCGAGCGACGCCCGCGCCGGGAGCGGCCAGAACCGCGTCCACAAAACGCCGACGCGGGTGAAACCCGCGATCGCGACAATGAACGGGGTCGCCAAAATCGACCACCGCGTCCAACGCGCCCGCAACAGCAAGACGCTGCACTGGCTGCTGCGCCGGTGGAAAACGCCAGTGAAGCGCCTCGCGACGCCGCTCCTAAAGCAGCAGGGGAAGGCCGCAGCAAGCGGGGCCGCCGGGGTGGGCGCCGCGAACGCGGCGAGCATCATAGCGAAGGTCGCAACGGCCAAGAGAATTTGCCGTTTGTGCCTGCCGACCAGATGGACGCCGCTGACGCGGCGCATACAGAGCAGCAACCGCAGCGTCGTACCCCAAGACCTGATACCGAAGCGCAACCTGCGTCGCTTCAGCCGATAGCGCAGCCCGTCGCAGTGGAAATAAGACCGCCTGCGCCACCCATAGCACCGGTTCAAGCAGCGCCAGTACAGGTTGACATTCCCCCTCCACGCGCCGAAATGGTGAACGAACCGGTTGCTCAACAGCTCGAGGTCAGCGCGAATGATGACCCAGCCGACATCCAGCAAAGTGCAGATGATGTGGCCCGGCCCCGACGCAGCGGGCGCCGCCGTCCCAACGGCAAACACGAGCGGCCCGCGCCCGCGACGGCACTAGTATTCGTGGAAACGGACCCCAATCGCATCGCTGCGCCTGAGCCACAGCAGAGCGCTCCAGAAGATATGGCTCCACGGCGGAACCGCACACCACGTCGCCGCAACCGAGAACTTCCGCCAAGCGAGCCGCTGATGCAGGTGGAAACGGATAAGTCGGATCACCTCAGCTAATGGCTACCCCGATCGAATTTTATTTCGACTTCACCTCGCCCTACGGCTATCTAGCGTCGGAACGTATCGAAGCGCTGGCCGCAAAATTCAATCGAGATGTCAACTGGCATGCCATATTGCTCGGCGCCATATTTAAAGAAATCGGAACGGTTCCTTTGATGAATATTCCACTCAAAGGCGATTACAGCAAACACGACATGGCGCGTAGCGCCCGGCTGATGTCTATTCCCTTTAGTTTGCCAACGGATTTCCCCAAGGCAACCGTGGCTGCGGCGCGGGGGTTTTACTGGATCCGGAAACAGGATCCCGCTCAAGCCAAGGCGTTTGCGCAGCAAGTGTTTCGTGCTTACTTTAACGAGGATCGCGATATTACCAGTCCAGAGGTAATCATAGCCATCGCGAATCATGTCGGCATAGATGCGAATGTGTTTAGCGCTGCGTTACAAGACAGCACTGTCAAAGAAAAACTTAAAACTGCAAATGACCAAGCAATCGCGCGAGGCGTATTCGGCTCGCCGTTTTTCTTCGTTGACAACGAACCCTTCTGGGGCACCGATCGTTTGCCTCAGATCCAGCGCTGGCTCGAAATCGGCGGATTTTAAAGCATGTTAAGCTAAATACCATGGCTGTGGATCCGCAAGTACAAGCATTACTAAACGCGGCGGCCCGTTCCGGCCGCATGCCGATCAATCATTTTCCTCCCGTGGAAGCGCGGTTGCAATTCAAGGAAATGCGTCGCGCGCTTTTGCCACCGACACCGGACATTGGCTCAGTTAACGATTTCTCGGTGCCTAGCACACGAGGTCCGATTCCCGTTCGGCACTACCGACCGGCCGGTAAAAACATCAGCGAAGTCCTGCCGGTGCTGATTTATTTTCATGGCGGCGGCTGGGTGGTAGGCGATCTGGAAAGCCATGACGCGCTATGTCGCCAATTAAGTAATGGTGCGGGATGCGCGGTGATCGCGGTGGACTATCGCATGGGGCCTGAGCACAAATTTCCCGCAGCGGTGGACGACGCGGAAGCAACCGTGCGTTATGTTTCCGAACAAGCGCGCTCGTTAACCATTGATGCGACGCGAATTGCGGTGGGCGGCGACAGCGCTGGCGGAAACTTGGCGACCATTGTGTCGCTGTTGTGCCGAGATCGCGGCGGCCCGGCCCTAAAATTCCAACTGTTGATTTATCCCGCCACCGATATGGCGATGGAGCATGCGTCACAGTTTTTGTTCGCCGAAGGGTATAACTTAACCCGCGAATTGATGCTTTATTTTCGTGGCCATTATCTCAACGACCCCGCTGAGATTAAGGACTGGCGGGCTTCTCCGCTGCTTTCCCTAGACCATTCCAAGCTGCCGTCAGCGCATATCATTACCGCCGGATTCGACCCGCTGCGCGACGAAGGCAAAGCCTATGCCGATGCACTCAGTGCTGCCGGGGTCGCTACCACTTATCGCTGCTACGACGGCATGATCCACGGCTTCATTACGATGTCCGGCGTGTTGGACGTAGCCCATGAAGCCATCGCCGATTGCGTGGCGGTGTTAAGGGCTAAGCTCGGCTAGTTTTTCGCATCGGCCCAGTCAAAAGCAAACTGGCCGAAGCGCCGCCCGATCAGGTCAAAGGTTTTTTCCTTGACGTCGCCGCCACGGTCGAGAATCACGGTGTAACGACCGCCCACGACTTTGACAAAAAACAACGGCCCATCCGCCACGCCATCGATGATAGTTTCCCCGGACAGATCCTTGATGATCACTTTGATCTCACCCGCGCCCGTGGGTTTGCCTTGCGCCGCGAAGAATAGCTGCAAACCGTAGTCACCTCCTAAAGCACGGATGGCTTTTGATTCCTCTTCCGTCACGCCGCCGGTAAGGTAAACGATATGGTTATATTTTTTTGGTTTGGGTGCCTCCGCGGCGAGTAGACCCAAGCTGGCGGCAAAAAAAGTGATCAACAACACGAATCGTCTCAACATCATTTTTCTCCTAGAAATAGCACTACCTGTCCTCATAATGCAACGCAGTCCAGGCAAAGGCGTTGTCAAGCCGATCAATAAATTTGCTACGCTTGTTTCCGATTCTTTTGCAGCAGGTGCGCCAAGAAAGCGCGCGCGCCGTCTTCTACCAGATCTAACACGATCTCGAATCCTGGCGCGCCGCCATAGTATGGGTCAGGTACTTCGCGCACTTCAAATTTAGTCGCATACTGCAAAAACAATCCCACCTCTGCTCGCGCCCCATCGGGATAAATCGCCTTCAAATCGGCTAGGTTCTTTTTGTCCATCGCCAACACGTAGTCAAACTCAAGGAAATCCTTGGGCCGCAACTGACGCGCACGCAGTCTTGCCAGTTCATAACCGCGCTTGCTCGCTGCCGCTTGCGCACGCCGGTCCGGCGGGTCGCCGTCCTGGTAGTCGCTGGTTCCCGCGGAATCCACTTCAATCTGCATGGAAAGTCCGGCCTCCTCCACCAGATGACGAAACACCGCTTCCGCCGTCAGTGACCGGCAAATGTTGCCCATGCACACAAACAAAATTCTTATCATGCTAGTCTATTACTCGGTGTTCAAGAATAATTTTTGTTTGAGTTGCTTGAGTTCATCACGAAGCTGCGCGGCTTTTTCAAACTCAAGATTCTTCGCATGATCGAGCATTTGCTTCTCTATTTTTTTGATCATCGTAGTCATCTGCTTTTCGCTCATGGCCGCGTAGCGGGCCTGGTCCTGCGCCGCCTTGAGCGTTTCCCGCTGCGCGTCCGGATTGTAAATTCCTTCAATGATATCTTTGATTTTCTTAGCCACGCCGACCGGTGTTATACCAGCAGCGAGATTGTGCGCAACTTGTTTAGTGCGGCGCC
>JBDSJK010000136.1:0-9627 GCA_039917535.1 Burkholderiales bacterium | reverse complement strand
CGCCGCCGCAGTTTACCGGAGACGGTGCGCGATTTAGCCAGCGCGGAATCGCGCACCGCGGCCTATGACAGTGCGGTATTTGCTTGTAACGCCGATGGCGCGATCAACGATTTGGAGAAAGAGTTTTTGCAAGGTTTGGCTATAGAGTTAAATCTGCCGAGTTCCGCGCTCAATGACGCGCAGAAACAAGTTGATTCAACAAACCTGCCGGTCGTGGTGGGAGGCACGGCGTCTACAGGAAAGATGTCCGACGCGGAGTTGGACAAGATGATCGTTGACGCCTCGGTGTTGAACGGCGCGCTCGAGCTGATGCCGGAAACCTTATCGACCATGGCAATCATTCCGCTGCAGATGCGTTTGGTGTATCGCATTGGCAAGAGTTTCGGCTATGAGATGGATCAGAGTTACATCAAGGATTTCATCGCGACCTTGGGCGTGGGGTTGACGTCGCAATATCTTGAAGTGTTGGCGCGCAAGATTTTGGGCGGCGTGTTCGGCGGTATCGGCCGTCAGGCGGCAAGTTCCGGCATGTCCTTCGGCGTGACCTATGCGCTCGGCCAGGTAGCTAAACAATACTATGCCGGTGGACGCAAACTTGATTCGGCGGAGCTAAAGGGAATGTTCAGCAAGATCATGGCGGATGCGGCCACGATGAAAGACAACTACGCTCAAACCATACAAACGAAAATCAGCGAAATGAAAGGTAAGAGCTTTTCTGAGATTACCAAGGGATAGCCGCGACCATCACCTGATTGCGCCCGGATTGTTTGGCAACATACAGCGCTTTGTCCGCTTGTTTGATGACTTCTTGCCACGACTTACCATGATGCGGAAAACTAGCGACCCCCAACGAAACGCTGATGTTGCCGACGGTTTGCCCGTCCCATTGAACGGTCATGCCGGCTACCAAGCTGCGTAGCTCCTCGGCGCGCACCTGGCTGACCGCAAGATTGGCACCGGGAAGAATGACGATGAATTCTTCCCCGCCGTAACGGCAGGCGATGTCCTCACCGCGCACGTGGTCGAGCAACACCTGCCCCAGTTGGCGCAGCACCGCATCGCCCATGGCGTGGCCATAAGTGTCGTTGAGGCGCTTGAAGTGATCCAAGTCAAACATGACGATGCCCAGTTCGCGACCGTCACGCAGCACACGGGAGAATTCGCGCGCTATGGATTCTTCCATGTAACGGCGATTGAACAATTCGGTGAGCGCATCGCGCACCGATTGATAGCGCAGCGTTTGCTGCAGCCGGAAGTTGCCGAGCGCCAGGCCGAGATATTCCGTGACCGTGTGGATCAGAGGTAGCTTCGCCTGCAACGCTTTGCTGGCCCCATCGCTCATCGCGCGTAGATGAACAATGCCCAGCGTTTCGCCATGGGAATTCAGTGGCATACAAACGTAACCCGCCACGCTGGTATTTTTTACATGGGCGCAGCGCACGTCACTGTCGCGGTCAGCCACGACATGCAATTTTGCCAGCTTCAACGCCCAGCAATCGTCGGGTGGAAATACTGTGGCAGAAGTCTCGACCCCACCCCAGGTCACACTGGCTTCCACCAAGTCTCGTGACGAGCGCAGCACAAACAGCCCGCCCGCTTTCGCATTAAAAAGTTGTTGCATGCTGTGTGAAATGATCTTGTTATATTCCTCCAGCGACGTTGCGGCCTGGAGCAATTCACTCATCTCGTGCAGCAAGGCCATTTCCCGTGCCTGTTGCTGCAGACGATCTAAGGATTGCTTCAATTCCAGATTGGTTACTTCGAGGCGTTTTTGCGTGGCGCGGTGCTCCACAATCTCTCGTGTTAAGTCCATGGTTCGCTGCAGCACTCGCTGCTCAAGTTCAGCATTGAGGTCTTGCACCTCAAGTTCGGCGTGTTTGCGTGCGGTGATGTCGGAAACCGAGCCAACAATCGATCGCACCCGACCGTTGGCGCCGCGTATAGCCTGCCCGTAGCGTGAGATCCAGCGATAGGTACCATCCTTGGCGCGCAAGCGAAATTCGTCGGCGAGCGGCACGCCGTATTTGATATGGTTGTCCAGCGCATGAATGGCGCGCGGATTGTCGTCCGGATGCAGGAGTGCTTCGAACGCACGCCGCTCATCGGGTAAATCTTCATTGGCGTAACCCAACAGTCCTTTTACCTTAGGTGATCCGCGGATCAGATTTTTCTCTAAATCGATTTCCCAGACGCCGTCGGTGGTTGCGTCGAGTACCAGGTTATAGCGCGACTCACTTTCAAGTAATTCTTTTGTGTTACGCTGTAAATTACTCGCCATGAGATTGAAGTCCGAGGCAAGGCGTCCCACCTCGCCTCGCGCCCGAACCGCTGTGCGATGCGCGAGATCGCCGGTTGCCAGGCGGCGAACATCGGCGCCCAGGCTTTCGATGGGTTTGGCGATTCGACGCGAGATGAATGCAGCCAGGCCGATTGCAAGCAGCGCCGTCATGGCGGCGATCCACCACAGCCGCTGCAACGAGGCGTGTACAGGTTGCAGAGCTGTGTGAGTAGGAATCGCCACACACACAATCCAAGGTGCCTCTTGGGTCTTGGCATAGCTGATGAAGCTCGGCACGCCATCGGACGATAGCGCTTCCACACTGGCTTGCCTGTTGCTAAGCATCTGCAGAATGCGTGGCATGTCGGCAACATTTTTTACGATCCAACGATTGGTCTGCGACGAACGGCTGATCGCCGTCCCACGCTCGTCTAGTAAAGTCACTTCCGCGCCGTTCGGGAGGTGATCATTGGCAAGAATGTTACGAAAATGCTCGACGAGGAAGGACATGTCGATGACATACCGAACGGACCCATTGGAATCAAGAATAGGTTTTGCGGCCGCAATGGTCATTTTGCCGGTAGTGGTCGATACCAGAGGCTCGCTGAATGCAATCCGCCGACTCGTTACGGCGTCGCTGAAGTACTTCTGCGTTGCTAACAGCGGTGAGCGGTTCCCGCTCACGAGTTCCCGGGAGCTTCCTAACAGTACGCCGTCAGGTCGACGAACATTTAACTCACTTATTTCCTTCGCTAACGCGGTATTAAGTGATTTGAGTTTGGCGTTGTTCGCATCCGTTGACGTCTCATCCCAAGCTACCATTGCGCCTATGGTTTTCGCAAGCTGCTCTGTACCGGCCACAAAATGGCTAAGCCGTGCGCTGGTGAGTTGAGCTAATTCCGCGCCTTTGTTCAAAGCCTCAAGCCGATAATGCTCCGAAAGATCGCGTACGCTTAAAAAAGAAAAGGTCGCGAATGGCAAGATAGCGACGAGGGCAAGCACAAGCAACTGGGCTCGGAAACTGCGTGCGAAACGCACCGGGAGACGCGGGCGCTGCTCATGAATCGTCATTATCGGCTGCTCTGAGTTTCACTGCTTATTGTTTGGGTCAGAAATACTTTGAAAAGATGCGTTAGGCCGGTGGAATAGAGCTTAACCATCTGCGCAACCCTACCAAAGCTTATCGGCCAGGACAAGGAAAATTAAAAGGTTGGAGCGGGTCGTGCCTCACTTTTGTGGGTTGTTAAGGGTGAAGAATTCCATGTTGATGCGCATGAGCTGGCCGCGATTCCATCGCGGAAAGCCTTCTACGTCGCAGCAACAATGCGTTGCGCCTGCACTGGTTCGAACCCTTAATGACCACGGGCAGTGCCTATCATCGTGGCGCACTTCGCTAGAAGGCAATGCCAGTGCGGCTTGCGCGGCATGCCGTGCCAGGAACCGCAGCCTGCTTGGCTCCTGGCGGGGCGAACCTAAACGGTGCTGTAAGCACAACATTGTTACAGTGTGTTGACAATCACTCAAACTTGCGCCAATCTTAATGTGTGAGTATCCGCCAAAACAACATTAACAATTGCCATTAGCCTAACCATGCAAACAATCCTTCGTTCGCTATGTGTTTGCCTGCTCGGCCTGTGTGGGCTAGCCAGTCATGCTGAAGTCTCCTCGGAATTTTTCTCCAAACTTAAGTCGCAAGTTTTCAAAGTCATCGCTGAACGGCCTACAGGCACGCTGCAAGCGGGCTCGGCGGTGCTGATTGCTCCGGGCAAGCTGGTGACTAATTGTCACGTGCTGCGCTGGTCCAGGCGCATTGAGGTGTTGCACGATGACGCACGCTGGCCCGCGCGCTTGGTCGCCACCGATGCGGAACACGATTTATGCATTTTGTCCGCCGCCAACGTACCGGCTGAGGCGATCGCCTTCGCCCGTCCGGCGTCGGCTAAGATCGACCAAGAAGTCCATGCGGCGAGCTATCCCGGTGGTGGCGATTTTGCCGTGAGCTGCGGAACGATCCGCGCGCTGCACGATCTGGATGCCGGCAAAGTGATTCAAACCAATGCTGCGTTTAGCCCTGGCTCCAGCGGTGGCGGGTTGTTTGACAGCGATGGCCGCTTGATTGGTGTTCTCACCTTTCGTGCCGTGACAGGCGGTGATTTACATTTTGTCATGCCCGTCGCGTGGGTGGATGCGTTGCTTGCGCGAGCCGATGAGTCCGCCGCGGCCACGATTAACGACACGGCTTTTTATCACCGCACCGACAGCCAGCAGCCGTATTTCTTGCGGGCGGTGGTGTTGGAACAGACACAGAATTGGCCTGCATTGCTCGGCATGGCGCAGCGCTGGGCGCAAGACCAGGCCAACAATACGGAATCGTGGATGGCCATGGGCAAAGCCTGCGTTGCCCTGAACAAGAAAGACGACGCCGTTGCCGCTTTTCGCCAAGTTCTTTCCATCGATGAACACCACAGCCATGGCAAAAATTGGCTGCTTGCCATGACGCCCGGCGCCATGCGCTGCACCGGCGAGAATTGCGATATCGATGCAGAAATTTTTGCGCTCGCGGAACCAGTGCTACCCTAGTGCTGTCATGAGGTATGGGCGTGAGTTCACACCTGCATCCGGCCGATATTCTTCGGCCGATAAAAGCAATAATGGAGCAAATATATGAAAGCACGCTGCCTGTTTGCCGCACTAGGGTTCATAGCATTTTCGGCCCATGCGGAATTTGACCGCAAAATCTACCAACGAATTTCGCCTAGCGTCGCCCGCGTCGCGGCGTTGAACGAGGGCGGTATGGTCGCCATGGGTTCCGCAGTCGTCGTAGCGCCAGGCAAATTGATCACCAACTGCCACGTCACCCGGGATGCTCGCGCCATCGACATCATCGCCTGGGGTTCACAGTGGAAGGTTAAACAACAGGTCAAAGATATTGGCCATGATTTATGTTTGCTGATCGTCGGGAGTGATCTCGGCAAAGTGGCGGAATTCGCCGATCCAGGCATGCTTAAGATTGGCGGCGACGTGGCCGCCGTCGGTTATCCCGCCGGACTCCGGCTGCAAATCACCGAAGGCCACGTCAAAGGCCTACACGAATTAGACGGTGAGCGAGTGATCCAAAGTTCCGCGCCGTTTGCTTCTGGAGAAAGCGGTGGTGGCTTGTTTGATCGTGATGGCAAACTGGTGGGTATCATCACCTTCCGCGCACAGGAAATCGGCGATTATTATTTTGCGGTGCCGGCTGCGTGGATCAAGAAATTACTCGATTCGGAAATCGTAGAATTTGTCGACGCCAAACAATCGGAAGCTTTTTGGGAACAGCGAGCCAGCGCGCAACCTAATTTTTTGCGCGCTATTTCCCATGAGACGCAAAAAGATTGGCCGAACCTGAAAAGCTTGGCCGACGAATGGATCAAACTCGAAGCGCAAAATCCCGAGGCCTATCTTGCGCTGGGCAAATCATCTTATTTCTTGCAACACCCTAGCGACGCGGTGCACGCGTTGCGCAAAGCCGTCGCGCTTGATCCGCGGCACAGCCTAGCTTGGTTGTGGCTGGGCTTGAGCTATCGCGAAAGCCGCGACACGAAAGGCGCGGCGCAGGCGATGGAGCAGCTTTCCATCCTAGACCCGATGGCTGCAAAAATGTTATTGGGTGACGTTTCCCGTGACGATCCAAAGTGAACGGAGTAAGCATAACTCAGGAATTTTCTACGTTGGGCGCGAGCGCAGCTTTGTTGATCACGGCGCTTAGCGCAGGGAATGTTTACGCCGAGTTTGATAAGGCCGTGTCCACTCAATTTTGGCACAGCATTGCGCGCATTCAGGTCAGGACCAAAGACGGACAGGCGCCGATGGGTTCGGCGGTGGTCGTCGCGCCCGGTAAGTTGGTGACTAATTGCCACGTTACCCGCGACGCTCAATCGGTTCTCGTATCGGGGTGGAACAAGGAATGGTCGGCAAAAAGTCAGGTCATGGACGTCGAACACGACGTCTGCGTGCTCACCTTGGGTGAGGCGGCCGGCACGCCCGTCGAAATCGCCGAGCCCAACAGCCTGAAAGTCGGCGACGAGATCGCCACGGCGGGCTTTCCCGCGGCGGATCGCATGGCCGTCCATGAAGGTTACGTGAAAGGCTTGTTCGATCTGGATGATGCGCGCGTGATTCAAGGCACGGCGCATTTCTACGAAGGTGAAAGCGGTGGGGCCCTGTTTGACAAAACCGGCAAGCTGGTTGGCGTGCTCAGTTTTTACAACGCGGATCCCAAACAACGTTCGTATTTCGCGATGCCCGCGGAGTGGATCAAACCGCTGCTAGCCGCCGATGCAAAAACTCCCGAGAACGGAAAAAATGAAGCGTTCTGGGAACGCGATTTCGAACAACAACCGTTTTTCCTGCAGGCCATTTCCTTTGAAAATCACGACGAGTGGGCTGAGCTCCTCAAGTTGGGTGAGCAATGGACGCAAAAGGAGCCCGGCAACGCCGAAGCCTGGCTCGCCGTCGGCAAAGCGTTCAATGGAATGAAGCGCCATGACGAAGCCCTCGCTGCGCTGCGCAAAGCAGTGACCGCCAACCCAAAACATTCCGAAAGCTGGCTGGCGCTGGCGGGTGAGTATCGTGAAAAAGGCGACGAGAAAGCGTATCAAGAAGCGTACGCCACGCTGCAGGCCATCAGCCCGCCGACGGCAAAAAAGCTGGAGGCGGCCGACAAGCGCTAAGTTGTGTTTTGTGCGGTAACCTGGCCAGGAGCTGCTCCCGGTCTTGCTCTCCGCCTTGCCGTGCCAGGCAGCCGCGCGGGTATTGGCTCGTGGCGGAGCAAGGGCAATGCCACCAAGTTGAACGCGCAATTATTTCATGCAGCCGAGGCAAATTCGCTGAATTCATCCAAATGTTTGGACAGGCCTTTGCGGCGCAGGTAGCTGAATACGACCGGGACCAAGAACAACGTTGCAAGTGTGGAGACAAGCAGCCCGCCTATCACCGCGCGGCCCAGCGGCGCGTTTTGTTCGCCGCCTTCGCCAAAACCTACCGCCATGGGCAACATGCCGACGATCATTGCGAACGCGGTCATCAGCACCGGCCGCAAGCGCGTCGCGCCCGCTTCAAGTGCCGCCGCCACGGCGGATTTGCCGTCGCGCAACTGATCGTTGGCGAATGACACCATCAAGATACTGTTCGCCGTCGCGACGCCGATGCTCATGATCGCACCCATTAACGACGGCACGCTGAATGTGGTTCCGGTGAGAAACAGCATCCATACGATGCCGCAAAATGCACCGGGCAACGCGGTGATGATGATGAACGGATCGGTCCACGACTGGAAATTAATGACCATGATGAAGTACACCAACAGCGACGCGGCAAGCAGCCCCCAGCCCAAGCGCACGAAGGCTTCGTCCATGCTTTCCGCCTGGCCCGAGATTTCAATCTTGGTACCCTTGGGCAATTTTCCGTCGTACTCGCGAATTATTTTGCGCACATCGTTGGCCACGCCGCCGAGGTCGCGGCGATCGACATTGGCGTAGACATCAAAAGCGTTCTGCACGTCGATGTGATTGACGTTGGCGGGTACTTCGGTGTGCCTCACTTCCGCAACGTTGCCCAAGGTCTGCGTTTGCGCCTGGCCTTTGCCTGGGAGTGGAATGCCGAGTATCGCATCGACGCTGTCGAGCAAATGGTGAGGTTGAACGACGACGATGCCATAATTGCGGCCCGACTTGGGATCATTCCAAAAATTGGGCGTGACCACCACGCTGGAACTGGAGGAAATCAAGAAATTCTGCGCAATTTCTTGCTGGGATAAACCCAGCTCAGCAGCGCGCGTGCGATCCACATCGAGATGCAGCGCGGGCTGATTCATGATCTGATGCACGTGGACGTCCCTTAGGCCGGCCACGCGCCGCATCTTCACCTCGATCTCTTTTGCGATCTGATAGTTCTCGTGGGCCGAGCCGATCACCTTCACGTCGATCGGCGCCGGCACGCCGAAATTGAGTATCTGATTCATCATATCGCCGGGCTGAAAATAAATGCTTACGTCGGGAAACTTTTTTGGGATTTCAGCGCGGATACGGCGCACGTAGTCGATGGTCTTGACCTTGTGATCGGACTTGAGCGACACGAGTATTTCACCGTCGGCGGAGGTGATGGTCACATTATCGCTGTAGGCCAAGTTGGTGGAAGGCGGGATGCCGATGTTGTCGATGATCACGTCGAGATCTTCTTTTGCTACGATGTGGCGGATCTCATCTTCTACCGCGCTAAAGATCGCGCCGGTTTCTTCGATGCGCGTGCCGATGGGCGCGTTGACGTGCATGCGAATTTGGCCCGCATCGACGACCGGGAAAAAGTCACGTCCGACAAACGGCATGACCATTAACGTACTCGCGACAACCAGCGCGAACACCAGCAATACGCTGGCGCGCTGGGTGAGCGTCCACCGCAGCGCGCGCGAATAGGCCGCGCGGAAGCGCTCGAAGCCGCGATCAAACGCAGTGTGGACGTGAGCACCTTCTTGCAAAATATAGCGCGCCATCACCGGTGCCAGGGTGCGCGACAGCGCGTAAGACGCCACCACCGCGAACACCACAGCCAGCGCCATGGGAGTAAACAAATATTTTGCCGCCCCGGTTAATCCGGCCACCGGCAGGAATACGATGCAGATGCACAACATGGACACGAATGCTGGCGCAACGATCTGGGCTGAACCGTCCAAGATGGCCTGTTTCAGGCTCTTGCCCATGTCGAGATGGCGGTGAATATTTTCGATGGTCACCGTGGCGTCGTCGACCAATATGCCCACCGCCAGCGCAAGTCCGCCCAAGGTCATGAGGTTGAGCGAATGGCCCAGCGCCGATAACAGGGTGATGGAAAACAAGATCGACAGCGGGATGGCCGTCACCACCACAATGGTGCTGCGCCAACTGCCCAGAAATAGAAAAATCAGCAAGCCCGTCAGCGCCGCGGCGATCACCCCTTCCGTGACGACCGCGCGCATCGCGTTCACGATAAACACTGATTGATCGAACAACACCGATAACTTGAGATCGCCCGGCAGCGGCACTTCCGCCAGGCGCTGCTTCGCCTCGCGAATGATGTCGAGCGCTGACGCTTCACCGCTCTTCAGTACTGTCAACAACGTGGATTTGCGCCCTTCGTGGCGCACCAGGTTGGTCTGTTCGTTATAGCCGTCGCGCACGTCCGCCACGTCGCGGATATAAATCATGGTGTCGCCCACACGCTTGATAGGCATATCTTTCAGCAGTTCGATTTTGTCCGGGCTGTTGTTCATGGACAAAATGTATTCGCGGTCGCCGATTTGGGTAGAGCCCGTCGGCAGATTGACGTTCTGCCGA
>JBDSJK010000135.1:0-2852 GCA_039917535.1 Burkholderiales bacterium | reverse complement strand
CATGAGGAATGGATCGAGAGCGTCCAATTCCGGCCCAGGAAAGGGCCGCATGACGTGCAGCCCCGGTGCAGGTTCGGCCGGATAACTCGCGACGATTTTTGCAACTTGGCGTGCGCTTGAAGAGAAGTCAGTCATCGCAACTCCTTAGGACTACAGTGGCGGCATCGTGACACCGATCTGTTCGAAAATCCCCCGCGGCGCGCCGCCGGGAACGGGATCGGGCCGAATCTCGGTGATTAAATCATCGGCCACTTTGTAGAAAAAATAATGAGGCGGAATTTGCACTTTCTTTCCCGTCGCCGCCACGGAGCCAAAGCCGGGCAAAGTCAGCATGCCGGTGTGGTGGCCACCTTGATACCAACGTACGGCGATAATGTCGTCGCGGCGAATTTCGATCGGATCGTGCTCGTAATGCCAATCGGGAAAGCCGGTGTAGAGCGCGCCGATGAAGGCAACGAACTGCGGCTTGGTCATGATTTTGACCGGCGTCACGAAGCCCATATCCTCAGCGACGGTACTGGCGATTTTCTCGACGTCATGGGCCTTGAGCCCTTCTATGTAGCGCAAAATCACCGCTGGAATTGGATTTGTCATAGGGGCATCGCTTTGCTTTGATCGCTTTGAGAATAGGTTGAGCGTATCATTTTAACCTTGATTCCTTTAGAACTCCTATGAAACGCAATCGTAAATCCAGCAAGCCACGTCTCAGCCAAGACGGCGAAAACCTAATCAGCCTCGCGCTTGGACTGGCCGGTTCGCAAAGCCGCCGCGAAGATCGTTACTGGGAAACGGCATTAGCGAGCTGTCTGACGACTTTGGCCGACGCGCGCCGCGACAGCGTCATCGACAGCGCGCTTGATCACCTTTACCAAACCCACGACGCAGGGTTCACCAAACTGATCGAAGAAGGCGAGAGTGTGGCGGAATCGCTGACCCTTGAGCATGACGGCGCGGCATGGGATGTGTTATTGATCAGCATTCCATTTATCGTCGCGTCGAAATTCGCCCTTCCGACCGGCGCGGTTACACCCGACGTATTAGCCATGGTCAACGCGCTGTTACTCAGCGATGTCGTCGCCACTAACGCTCGCCTTGCCACTGCGCCCTATCTCTATAGCCTGGAACATTTGCCGCAGAAATTTTCCGCGCTGCGCGACGTGACGCGAACCTTAGGTCTCGCCGCCCTGAATGCCGCGACACCGGAGTTGTCACTCAAGGCCAAGGACGAGGTTCCGCAACTGGTCGCCGATACGCGCTTCTTGATTGGCGCCATCGCCACCCCGGCGGGCGCGGCACACTTTCAGTGGCAAGAATGGGCGAGCCGCAGCCATCGTGGCCGTAGTCATACGCTGGATCGCTGGGTTGCAACCTCAACGGAGGCGTTCGCACCGCTGCTGCCCGGCTGCCAGTTTCAAGCGTTGTTGCCGGATGCCTATTTTTGTAATGCACGCGAAGCCGATCGGCATATTCGCCCGGTCAGTTTGCAATCCGCCATCGGATTTCTCACCACGACACTGAAAGTCGCCGAGTCGGAACTGCGCGCCATTGTCGCCGGCTTCGGCGAAGAAATCGTCGACGAAATGCGTATTGGTTTTACGGCCGGAAAATCGGCGGAAATCGTGCATGGCGAAGTGTGGCCGCTGTTGCTTGACGAAGACGAGCATGACGCCCTGTTGGAGATCGAAGCCTGTTTGCGCGCCAGCGGCGTTACGCAAATCGACGCGCTGCCGGAACGCTATCCACCCGATTCTTGCGCCGACTGTGGCGCACCATTATTTGCCGACGGCAACGGCGAAGTGGTACACCCCGAGCTACCGGAACAAGTCGAAGTTCAGCCCACCACGTTACATTGATGCATCCGCGCCTCCCGCCGCTGGCAGGCCATTCCTGTAGTATAAGGAATGGTGCGGGTCTCGAAGGATAATTCGGAAAATTCTGATCGACGTTATTGCTGTTAAGCCGGCCGGAATAGAGTCGATTAAAACGGATTTTCTCATCGGTGGCTGAGAAAAGAAAAACGGCGAATTACGCGCTTGTTAGGTTTTTGGATCGCGCAATTCGCCGGCAGTTGGATTACGTTATTTTGTTGTTGTTCTGTTTCTTATTTTTGCTCTCGGAAACTTCTCCTTGAGAGTACTACGGTTGGTTAAACTTTTTTACGCAGCGCGCCAAATCCTAGCAAACCCAACCCCATCAGCAACCACGACGCGGGCTCAGGTACTTCACTCGGCGGAACGCGACGCTCGATTCCACCTTCAATACTGTCGTTACCGCAGGTCATATTCCACTTGAAGCCAAGTTCGTAGCCGCCGTGATAATCGATGCCGATGGCCGACAGGCTCAAGGTATACAGCAAGGTATTCCATGCGCCGTCTTGCGCGACCACCACTTTGTTATGCAGGATCGCATCGCCACCTTTTTTCCGGCGGCTTTCTTGACCGTTGCGGAACGTGCCGCTAATGCCTTCTTGATCGCTGGTTTTTATTTTAAAGTTGCCGCCGTACAGCGTGTTCATATCGGTATCAAACACGTATTCCCACTGTTCGCCATTGCCGAATTTATCGGTTTTGTAATGATTTGCGACGGTGCCATCGGGATGCCAACCGTTGTTGCTGATAAACAGATCGCCGTACTTAATATTCTTATACCAGGCAGACGAACTCTCTTTGAATTTGGTAAAAACCTTAACAGACAGCGCATCACCGCTGGTCGTGACATCCAGACGGTTCACATCAAAAATGCTGGCGCTGCCGATTACATCACCCCAACCGTGGTCGTTCGAACCCCAGTATGTGTCGGTGATGGTTTGGGTAACGGGCGCAGCGCTAACAAGGTTAAGCACGCCAAAAAGG
>JBDSJK010000134.1:0-5106 GCA_039917535.1 Burkholderiales bacterium | reverse complement strand
GGCAAGAAACGATAAATAAATTAATTCAAAAACTTAAATATTATTAACCTACCATGCCGAGAGCCGCCACCAGATTGCCTCTCAAGCATATATGCTTGAAGAATCGCTCTGGTAATGGTTCTACAGGCATGTTAAAATTTATTCCAGAGCCGTGTGATCTAATGAAAATCATGAGTACAAATTGCGGATTTTTTCGTTGTTGGCTTGGCTTGTTAGGCGCATGATTCGCTCAGTAGTAAACATATTGAATCAACTAACTTAAAAGGAAATGATTATGTGGACCAAACCTGAATTTGCTGACCTGCGTTTCGGCTTCGAAGTAACGATGTACATCGCTAATCGCTAAGCGAAATTGCTTCAATAAAAAGGGCGCCCTTGTGGCGCCCTTTTTTTGTTTTCCACTGCTGAAATCGCTACGGCACGTCAACATCCTCTATACGGCTCAAAATAATGGACGTCTTGCGCTGCAGGCCGCGTGCGGCGCGGTTCTTGTCGTAAAAACGTGGGTTGGGAACCATGGCTGCCAGCCGTGCTGCTTGGCCTGAGGAAAGCTGAGCGGCAGACACGCCGAAATAATGGTGCGCGGCGGCCTCTGCGCCAAATACGCCGTTGCCCCATTCAATGACATTCAGGTAAATCTCATATATGCGCCGCTTGGTCATGAAGTGTTCGAGCATCAGCGTAATCAGCGCCTCTTCGGCTTTCCGCCACGGTGTGCGGCGGCCAGACAGAAATAAATTCTTCGCCAGTTGTTGCGAGATGGTCGATCCACCCGCCACGATTTTTCCCTTCTTGGCATTCTTCTCGATGGCGTGTTGTATGCCTTCCCAATCGAAACCCTCGTGATCGACAAATTTTGCATCCTCGGCGGCGATCACCGCGCGCTTTAGATGCGCTGAAATCTTGTCGTAGGACACCCAGCGGTGGCGCAATTCCGCACCGGGATTTTTCTCTTGCAGCACGCCTAGGCGTTCGTCCATGAACGCGCTGGTGGAAGGATTGTGACTCACCCACCACACCAGATGGGATAGCACCCAAAGTTGATAAAGAATCAGGATCAGCACCAGAAACCCTGCGCCTATCCACAGCAAGCGGCTCATGCTGTTTCCAAACTCAAACCGGTCACGAAAGGGAGCGGCGGACCGTGCAACTAACGCGATAAGGTGAGGCGGACGCTGTCATTTGGGTTTGAGGCTAGAATCACTCGCTGCTAAGTTCTTGAGCTTGGCAATTACTGGCTGGGTGTCGGGCCGCACGCCGCGCCACAGGTAGAACGCCTCCGCCGCTTGCTCAACCAACATGCCTAGACCGTCGGAAGTTTTGGCAGCGCCTTCCTCGCGAGCAAAGTTGAGGAATGGCGTCACGCCTTTGCCGTACATCATTTCATAGGCCAGCGAACCTTTCGCGAAGATGCCACTGGGCAGGGGCAGCTTTTCGTCATTGACGCTGCTTGAAGTCGCGTTGAGAACGAGGTCATAGGACTTGCCTGCGAGTCGGTTGAACTGCAACGCCGCAAGATTAATAGGTTTGAAAAACGAAAACTCAAAATATCTCGAGACGAGCTTTTCCGCGGTCGAAAAGGTGCGATTGACCAAGGTCACGCTCTGGGGATCTCCAAGCAGAATGGGATAAATGACGCCACGGGCCGCGCCCCCAGCGCCGATGAGCAACACGCGCTTACCGCGAATAGGAATGCCGAGATTTTGCGTGATGTCGCGAGTTAATCCCACGCCGTCGGTGTTGTCACCAAAAATAGTGCCACCCGAGAATTTCAGCGTATTGACCGCTGCCGCATCCAAGGCGCGAGGACTTTTCTCGGCAGCAAGCTCAAAGGCTTGCAGCTTGAATGGCAGCGTAACATTCATGCCCCGCCCGCCACGGGCAAAAAATGCGTTCACCTCCTTCGCAAAGTTATCCAATGGGACGAGAATAGCCTTATAGCTCATGTCCTGGCCGGTTTGTTTGGCAAATTCGGCGTGGATGATGGGTGACTTGCTGTGGTCTATCGGATTGCCCACCACTGCGTAGCGATCGGTCATAAGGGAATCGTTATCGTCGAAAATCCTAGAGAACCGCGCCTAGCCTTGCTTCCATGGCAACCCCGCCGCGCGCCAACCGCCAATGCTATTGCGATGGCCATGGGCATCTTTGTCGCCCTCGAAGCCTTGCAGCACGTTGTAACAATCTAAATAGCCTGCCAGGGTTGCAGTCACCGCCGCAGCATGGGATCTCGCGCCGGAACGGCATAGAAACATCACCAGCGATTCTCTATCGACTTGCTGTTTCAGCGCATCCATGAAGTGTTCGTTCGCATGACCCCCGGGGTAGCTTTGCCACTCGATTTGCACGCTGCCCGGAATAAATCCCACCCATTCCCACTCGGCTCGGGTGCGTACATCGACCAACTTTGCAGCCGGTGCGTCCTGTAAAATTTGATAGGCTTCGCCGGGCAGTAACGCACCTTCATAGGGCAAACTCATCTCTTTCGCCCGTTGCTGTGCTATCTTCAACACTTCAGAAATCTTGCTCATGATTTGCTCCGCAAGTACCATTCAATATGGAATTCTACACAATTATCTCCCTCATCTCGCGGCCCTGATGTTACGGGCTAAAAACAATTTGCTGCGATGATCGTTGCGGTACTCATCACTTTTTGGCATGTGTTGCGCGGCCTGCTCGGCTCGGTACTGTGGATCGGGCTTGCGTTCGCGATCGGCTTGGGTGTCCACGAATTGCTCTCTTCCGAGTTGCAGGCGAGCTACTTCGCCACCCTCAGTAAGGAACTCACGTTTGCTGTCGGCCCAGGCCCCAGCCCTAGCTTGCGCTTGCCAAAAACCGGACCATTCGACGAACGTTTGGGTTACGCGAATTTGCTCGGGTTGAGCCAAAAGCTTACCCAGCGAGACTACGAGATCACGCGCCAGGCGCGCATGTCCGCCAAATTAATTGACCTCGTCGATAAGGGCATTTATCCACCGCACCACGAAAAGACCCAGGCAGGTCTGACGGTGATGGATTGCAACCGATCGACTTTTTTTTCCGCTCGTTATCCACAGCGTTCCTACACAAATTTTGAGGCCATGCCCAAGCGCTTGGTGGATTCGCTGTTGTTCATCGAAAACCGCGAGCTGCTTGATAATACCTACCCGAAACGCAATCCCGCTGTGGAATGGGATCGTTTTGGCAAAGCGCTGCTTGACCAATTTATCAGCCTGCTGTTTCCCGATCATGACACCCAAGGCGGCAGCACACTGGCGACGCAGATCGAAAAATATCGCCACTCGCCCGGCGGCCGCACCGTGTCCGGCAAAGACAAGCTGCGGCAAATGGCGTCTGCCTCCTTGCGTACCTATCTTGACGGCGAAGAAACTACGGCAACACGGCGGCGTATCGTTTTGGATTACATCAATACCGTGCCCCTTGCGGCGCAGCAGGGCTACGGTGAAGTGAACGGCATCGGTGACGGGCTGTGGGCGTGGTACGGCCGGGATTTCGCCGAGGTCAATCAGTTGTTGCAGCAAGGCCCTGCACCGATTGACTTGGCGAAGCAAGCGGAAGCGTATAAACAGGCACTGTCGTTATTTGTGGCCGAGCGGCGGCCGTCGGATTTGCTGGAAGGTAAAGGCATGGCGCTGAATGCGTTAGTCGACAGCCACTTGCGTCTGATGGCCGAAGCGGGCGTGATTACGCCTGCGTTCCGCGACGCCGCGCTGGCCGTACATCTGACTTTGCGCAGCAACAGTGGCAGCATACCGCCGACATCATTCTCGACCCGTAAAGCCGCATCAACCGCGCGTACGCACCTGAGCAGCCTGGTTGATACCTCGCGCTTATATGATCTGGATCGCCTAGATTTGACGGTGCAAAGCACGCTGAATACTGCACTGCAAAAAGCCATCACCGACGTGTTATACCAGCTCAAAAACCCGGTCGCAACCAAGGACGCGGGCTTGAATGAAAAGCAGTTCTTGGAAAACAACGACCCGGCAAAAGTGATCTACAGCTTCACGCTGTTTGAACGCAGTGACAGCGGCAATTTGTTGCGCGTGCAGACGGACAATTTCGATCAACCCTTCGATATCAATGAAGGTACCAAACTGGATCTGGGTTCCACGGCGAAATTCCGCACCCTCGTTACTTATCTAGAAATCATCGCCGAGTTGCACAAGCGTTTTGCGGATTCCAGTCCAGAGGAACTCGCCAAAATTGAGGTGGACCCGCGCGATATTCTTACCCGCTGGGCGATCGACTATATGCTGGGGCAAACGGCGCGGGATTTACCCGCCATATTGGAAGCGGCGATGGATCGACCCTATTCCGCCAGCCCCGCGGAAGAGTTTTTCACCGGCGGCGGGGTGCATACATTCGATAACTTTAACGCTGACGACGACGGGCGCATCATGCCGCTGCGGGCTGGCTTTCGCAATTCCGTGAATTTAGTTTTCGTGCGCCTGATGCGTGACGTGGTGCACCACTATATGTTCCAAACGCCCGGCTCGTCGGCAAAGTTGCTCACAGACAGTAACGATCCGCGCCGCCAAGAATATTTGGCGCGATTCGCCGATCGCGAGGGACGTATTTTCGTGCGCCGCTTCTATAAAAAATATCGCGATAAAAATGCCCAAGAGGCCGAAGAATTGTTGGTGCAGGGCATACGCGCAAGCGGCGCAAAGCTCGCCACTATTTACCGCAGCATTGATCCCGATAACGGCATCGGTGGGTTGAGCAGTTTCATCGGGAAATATTTACCGGACGGCCAACTGAACGAAGCGGAAATGAAGACGCTGTTCGAAAAATACGCACCAGAAAAATTTCCTCTCGGCGATCGCGGCTACATCATCGGTGTTCACCCGCTGGAGCTATGGATGGTCGGTTTTCTGCGCAAACATCCCGGCTCGACGGAAGCGCAGATCCTCGAAGCCAGCGCCGATGAACGCCAGGCTGTGTACCACTGGCTATACACCACGCGACGCAAAAATGCCCAGGACCGCCGCATTCTTAGCTTGCTCGAAGTGGAAGGTTTTCTCGAAGTGCATCGCGCCTGGCAGCGCTTGGGTTATCCGTTTGGCTCGTTGGTGCCGTCATACGCCAGCGCCTTGGGCAGCT
>JBDSJK010000133.1:0-11807 GCA_039917535.1 Burkholderiales bacterium | reverse complement strand
AGTGCGCTGACATTCGCAATGACGAGGTCGATTCCGGAAAACTCAGTGGCGACATCGTGCACCCATTTTTGCAGAGCAGAAGCATCGGCCACGTCAAGTGCTCGACCACTGACTTGCATCCCCTTTATTTTCAAAGCTGAGACAGCCCCGCTCACTTCCTCGGCATTGCGGGCGCAAAAAGCTACCGCGCATCCTTCCGTCGCCAAGGTTTCTACAATAGCGCGTCCGATGCCCTTAGTACCGCCGGTGACTATAGCGCGCAGGCCTTTAATTCCTAAATCCATCACTCCTCCTAACAGCGTTAAATGTTATTTTCACTCCCGCCCAATCACGGGGCCAGATAAGCCTTGCTGATGGCCGCGCCCACGGTGTATTTCGGATCGACGAAGTTGCCAAGTCGTACTTTGCCGCATTGGCTCAACATCATGTAGGCGTCCCATTGATTGAAGCCATAGTCCGCCGCCATCCAGCGTACCAACTCACGATAGGCAATGCGCGTTGCATCCTCGAGCGGGCGCGTACTGCCTATCGTCATAAGGAAGTCTTCTTTCTCCAAGCGCGGCCATTCGATTTGCCACCCCTTGATCAGGTCGACGTGTATCGTTGTCGTGGTGGGATACTCAACCGCGACACCGCAAACCTCGCCATCGCCTTGACAGGCGTGGGCATCGCCAATGAAAAGGCGCGCGCCAGGAGACCGCACCGGCAGGTAGGTGATACTGCCTGGGCCCATGTCGGGTAAGTCCATGTTGCCGCCGTGATTATCGGGCGTCAGCGAGTTAATCGAGTCAATCTCCGGTGACAAACTCAACGTGCCGATATGCGGTTTGTAGGGGAGCGTCACGCGATCGCTCCAGTATACGTTCTGTTCGTCTACGTTGATCTTGCGCACAATTTCCGGCAACGGGTCATTCAAGGTGGCGGTGTAATAGGTGCCCGTTAGCGCGCCGAATTCGGGAATCATGCAGCAGGTTCCCAGGGGATTGTGGCCGCGCGGCACCATGGTCTCAATATAAACGGCTATCACGTCGCCTTTCTCGGCGCCTTCGATCATGATCGGGCCGTTCTGTGGATTCAGAAACGGCATCACCAATTTTTCCGTCGGCTTATCTTGCTCGGTTTTGATCGCGCCCCCGAACGCATCGCGGGTTTCCACAACGACGCGGTCGCCGGGTTTGATAAACAGCACGGGATCGGAATACGGCCCCATGGTGTAGTGGTACTTGCCTTGTTTGGCTTCCGTGAGTTGATGGGTCACTCCTATTTTTCCTTTAGCGACGCCGCGGGTATGCATAATCGAGCTTTTCAGCCAATCCATGATTGCTTCCTCCTGTTGCGAAAATCTATGCGCTTAAACGGCGAGGTAACGCCGCACGACGCTTGGGTCTGCCAACTTATCAGGCGCCACCTCATCGACAATGCGGCCTTTATCCATCACGTAACAACGCTGCGCCATATGCATGATCATGTCGACATTCTGCTCAACGAACAAGACCGTTAAGCCAATTTCCTCATTGAGTTCCCGCACGTTTTCCGCGATCTGCCGCACGATGGACGGTTGTATGCCTTCCGAGGGTTCGTCCAGCAGCATCAAGTCTGGGTTGCCGATCAACGCGCGACCGATCGCCAGTTGCTGTTGTTCGCCACCGCTCATGGTTCCAGCCTTTTGCTTCCGGCGTTCGACCAAAATCGGAAAATACTTCTCAACCAAGGCAGTCAATTTATCGGGCTTGTGACGGCTAATGAGATTGCCCATCCGCAAATTTTCGGCCACCGTCATTTGCGGGAATACTTCTCGCCCTTGCGGGATGTAGCCGATGCCCAGCTCGGCGCGCCGATTGGCGGGTTCGTCGGTAATGTAGGCGCCGTTAAACCAAATTGTTCCAGCCGTACACGGAAGCAGGCCGATCAAGCATTTCATTAACGTGGATTTGCCCACCCCATTGCGGCCGATGATGGCGACGATCTCACCTTTGTTAACGGTAAATTCCATTCCTTGCAGAATAGGCGTGCTACCGTAACCGGCACGGGCATCTTTGACCTGCAGCATTTCGAAGCCTGCCATTAGTCTTTTCCTAAATAGATACGCGCAACATCTTCGTTGCTAATGATTTCATCCAGGGGTCCTTCGACAAATATCTTGCCGAAATGCAGCACCGTTACCTTGCGTGCGATTTGACGAACAAACGCCATATCATGCTCAATCACCACCACGGTCATGCCGTCCTGGTTGAGGCGCTTGACCAGTTCACCGGTCTTGAACGTTTCCTCGGGAGACATGCCGGCGGTAGGTTCGTCCAACAACAACAATGACGGCGACAAGGCGATGGCCATGCCGATCTCCAGCCACTGCTTTTGTCCGTGCGAGAGTTCACCGGCACGCTGGGCACGAGCTGGCTGCAGATCCAACAGCGCCAACAATCGTTCCAACTCGGCTTTGGCTGCCTCTTTACTCAAGCGATGCTGTAATGCGATCAGCAGATTTTGCGCAACCGGTAAATCCTGAAAAATGCCCGGCACCTGAAATTTGATGCTGATGCCTTTTTCGACGCGGCGATAGGGAAGCAGCCTCGTGATGTTTTCACCGTTGAACCAGACCTCGCCGGACGTTGGCGGGTAGGTACCCAAAATGAGCTTGAATAGCGTACTTTTTCCGGCACCATTGGGGCCGATTAGGCACCGCAACTCGCCGCGCTCGACGTTTAGGTCCACGCCGTTCATGGCATGCAAGCCACCGAAGCGCTTATTGAGGCCTTTCGTTGCTAAGATCGGCGTCATGAGGACGAGGATGAATCCGCGAGTTTGCGCTCGCTAACTGAAGTAGCTTTCGGCGCGGAGCGGCGCGCGAGCAGACCGATCTTCTTGACCAAGGTGACGACGAAACCTTCCGGCGCCAACATCACGGCAACCAACAAAATAAATCCCATCAGGATAAGAGCATATTGGCTGCCTTTGACGGCCAATATCTGCGACAGCCATACTAGAAAGATCGTGGCGACAAGCGTTGCGGTGAGATCTTTTCTGCCGCCTGCGGCTGTCCACACAATCGGTAATGCGGCTGCCGTAAGCCCCATGGTCGAGGGGGTAATGTATGTGCCCCATGTGGTGTAGAGCACACCGCTTAACCCGGCCAGCGCGCCGGCGATGACAAAGACGATCAATTGGTAACGACGCACGTCGTAGCCCAGCATCTCTGCACGATTGGGATTTTCCCGAATCGCCACCATTACGTTGCCGAATCGCGAGTTGACTAGAATACGAAGTCCGAGATAAACACAGACCACGAGCGCAACTAGGAACCAGAACAGATATTGACCCTCAAGGGCAATGTCTTCCTGGCCCGGCCACGGAATAGTTAGCGGCGGCATGCCCGACATGCCGTTGAAGCCGTTTAAACGTGCACTGCCGATAGCCCATTCTGGCCCTGCCGTTTGCGCCATGAAGGTCTCGAACACCAAGGTGATTGATAGCGTCACAATGCCGACGAACACATCTCGTATACCCCCGTAAAACATGAAATAACCGATGATCAACGCGACCAATGCGGCCAACGCGACGGCCACTAACAACGCGGCGAAAGTCAATCCGTAGCTCGAACCAAAATTGAGAGTGATGACGCCATAAGCGTATCCGGCAACGCCAAAGAACGCCGTTTGACCGAAACTCAATATGCCTGTGTAGCCCCACAACAATGACAGTCCCATGGACATAAATACCCATACGAAGAAGAAGCCAATGTTGTTGATGAGATAACTGTCCGCGAACAAAGGCAGAGCGACGAGGATCAAAATTACGGCGCAGAAGCTCACCCAAAATCCCCTGCCGTTACCCATGGTCTGGGGGCCATTGAGTAATGAAAACCAGTTACCCATTACCGCTCCTGGAAAACACACCGCTCAGGCCTTTGGGCAACAGACGCACAACGAGAATGACCGTTACAAGCAAACCGATCTGGCCGATAGTTTGACCGAAAGCGGCCACAAGTCCACTTTGAATCACCCCCAAAATGCCTGCCGCAGGCGCGGTCCCGACCAACGCATTAGCACCACCCACAACGACCGTCACAAACGACTGCACGATGAAGGCGCTGCCCATTGTTGGGACGGTCGTAGTGGTCGGAGCGTAAAGGGCACCTGCAAGCCCCGCCAGCGCCGCCCCAAGCCCGAACGTCAGGCTGTATATCATATTGGTATTCACACCCAACGCTCGCGCCATATCGGGATTCTGTATGGTTGCACGGGCGTGCACACCATATTTGGTTTTCATGAACAAGAGATAGAGCGAAATCAACACCAACACGGCGATAACCATCAGCACGACCCGGTAACTCGAAAACGAGTAGCCGCCCAGCATGAAGCTGCCAAACGGTGTCTTGATGCCCTCTATCGAGGGCCCGGCAAAAACGAGCGTCCCCTGGGTCGCTATCAGGCTGATGGCCCAGGTGGCGACAATGGAATCGAATAGTCGATGATACAAATGCCGGATGACGAGCCGCTCCAGGATGATGCCTATGATCCCGGCGGTCAGCGCCCCGCACAACATGCACAGCGGCAACGGTAGATTCAATCGGCTGGTCAACACGGTAACGTAGGCGCCGCACATGACGAACTCCCCATGCGCCAGATTGATCACGCCCATCATGCCAAAAATGATGGCGAGCCCCATGGCGGAGAGCACGAGAAAGGTGAATGCATCTCCCCATTGATACAGAAATGCTAATAGCTCAGCTTGCATGCTTGGATTATTCTCGATCCAGCAATGACGTCGGCGAGGTATCCAACGCAGACACCTCGCCGATCAACTCATTGTCTTACTTCTTGGGCAGGCTGCTAGGGGTGTACTGGGAGTAATCGGCCTTCTTACTCAGGTCGCACCCGACATCGCCCAGCCAGTAAGGCTTGATGTCATTCCAGACTTTTGGAATCTTCACAGAATGGTCAGCCTGGACATGAACCAAATAAATCGTGTGGCTTTGGTGATGGCTCTTAGGATCGATACAGACCTTGCCCGAAGGACCATCGTGGCAAATATCGCCACCTTCTAACGCTTTGGCAACGGCTTTTTTATCGGTGCTTTTGGCTTTCTCGACTGCTTTGGCGTACAGATAAACAGCGGTATAGGAATTGGCCGCTTCCTGGTTGATGTAAGGCTCTTTCGGGAACTTGGCGTGGAAACGTTTAACAAAATCAGTGCTGGCCGGAGATTCGACTTCTTCAACATAGTTCGCCGTCACGTACATGTCCTTCAGCGCCGGCGCCTTGAAGCGCTTGTGTTCATAGGCTTGGCCCACGTTTACCGAACTGCCCATCGGAATGTTCAGGTTCGCCGACGCTTGCTGCTCATAGAAGGACGCCTGGTTTGCGCCTACTAGCAACGTCATCAGCACATCAGGCTTGGCTTTTTGAATGTTCTGGATGGTTTGGCTGAACTGCGACACGGAGAGCGGAATGAACTCCTCACCCACCATGGTGCCGCCGTTTTGTTTGACGATGTTACGTACCCACTCTGCTGATATTTGGCCGAAGTTGTAGTCCGCTGCAATGGTGTAAACCTTCTTACCGTACTTCTCCATCATCCAAGGCACGAGGGTGGAAAACTGCTGTTCTGGCACGGCACCGGTGACGAATACATTCGAGTCGCAGACGCCGCCTTCATACTGATTATTGTAGAAGTACAGCATCTTGGCACGATCCATGATCGGCCGGATGGCCTCTCGCGACGCACTAGAGAAGGCGCCGAACACCACGTCGACTTTGTCCTGCTGAGTAATGCGCCGCGCCATTTCCTGAAAGCGCGTGTTGTCCGATTGCGTATCGTAGTGGATAACTTTGATGGGGCGACCCAGGACGCCACCTTTGGCATTGATTTCTTCCACCGCGAGTTGCACAGCGTGGATCTTAGGGATGACCGCGATGGCAAAGTTACCCGACTCATCTTCGAGTAGCCCGAGTTTGATGGGATCGGCCGCAAAAACAACAGGGCTAATAATACTACCCATAAGTACGACGCCAGCGAGCAACGTGGATCGGAAAGACTTTTTGTTCTCAAATTGATGTTTCATGAAAACCCTCCTTTGCGTTAGACGAATGGCTGAGTTCAGAAGCGATGAACCGTTTGAGTTCTGACAGAAACCTTTTCTTGAATGTCACACCCCATGCATTTAGGATGTCCAGCAGATTCTATGCCAACTAACACTGCTCAACAAGTTGCAATTGTTTTGCGACGGCAGAATTTTTAATAAATGAGTGAGTGCTCGCCCAAGTTTCCGTACCATCATAAAACATCCAGTTTGGGGCACCAAATAGTTGCATCAGTGGCCGGGTGCGCACTGCAATGTGATATGTGGCGGTGCGATGGCAGCGCCAAGTTGTCCTTACGGCGCACTGCGTAGAGAAATCCGCTTGCTCAAAGCCAACCGAACCGAAGTAGGTGGCTAACGGTCGTCATCGCACTGCACGCGGTATTGAATAGAGCGTCAGAGATTGAAATCGCTCGCGATAAATCGAACGACAATCGAAAATAATTGACTGTGCCAGGAGGCATGTCCCGCTTGCCTCCTGGCGTGCCATATCCTGGAAGCCGCACTGGTATTGACTTGCAGGCCGATGCTTATCGGCAGCCCGGTTACTGCGTCACGGGTATTGCCAGACGCGCGCTCGTATCAATTCCGCTGAACGTGAAAAATAACCGTGGTGGCGAAACGCCATAGCCTTGGGCGTAATCGACGCCCATTTCTTTTAGTAATTCCAGTTGGTCGCGATTCTCGACAAACTCCGCGATGGTTTGTATACCCATGACTTGCGCCACTTTGTTGATCGCCTCGACCATGGCGCGATCAATCGGATCTTCCAGAATATCCCGGATAAACGCGCCATCGATCTTTAGGTAATCAACCGGTAAGTGCTTGAGGTAGGCGAACGACGACATCCCACTACCGAAATCGTCTAGCGAAAAACGGCAGCCTAGCGCCTTGAACTCGCTGATGAATTTTTGCGCTTTTGCAAAGTTCGTGATGGCAGCTGTCTCGGTGATCTCAAAGCAAATCGCGTCGTAAGGTATGTGCAAGGTGGCGAATTGCCCGCGAACAAAATCGAAGAAATTTTCATCGTTTAACGATGTGCCCGACAGATTGATCGACCAGAGCGCTTTTTTCGTTTGTGTCTCTGTCACGAACACTTGCGCGCAATGTTCGAAAGCCGCAGCGACGATCAAACAGTCGAGCGCCGGCATCAAGTTATAACGCTCAGCGGCGGGAATAAACGCCATCGGTTGAATTAATTCGCCATTCTCGTCGATCATGCGTACCAATAGTTCGCGGTGGTATTCGGAAGTGGCCGATTGCAAAATGGGCACCACTTCCTGCGCATACATACAAAACCGTTTCTCGTCGATGGCGCGGCGGATGCGGCCAATCCAGTCCAGTTCGTCTTGTCGCGCCGACACTTCATGGTCGACACTTTCGTAAACATGAAACCGGTTGCGGCCTTTTTTCTTGGCAACATAACAAGCGTCGTCGGCGGCACGCATCACCTCGATCAAGTTCCACTTGGCCTCATGAAAATTGACCATCCCGATACTCACACCTATCTTGAAAACCCGCTCCTCCCAGGCGAAAATCAAGCCCTGCACCTGCCCCAATAATTTATTTGCGATCCCTTCCGCCGGTTCTCTTGGGCAGTTCTCCAGCAAGATAGCAAACTCGTCGCCGCCGAGACGGGCAACGCTATCCCGCTGCCGGATAGTGCCACGCAACAGCGCCGTGATTTGCCGTAAAAGCTCATCGCCTGCCGCATGTCCGCAGGTATCGTTGACCACCTTGAAATGATCAAGATCAAGATACAGCAAGGAGTACCACGAGGGCTCGCGAAGCACATGAGCCAGCGCGCTATCCAGTCGACGCTCGAATTCGCGGCGGGTAATAAGACCCGTTAGCGGGTCATGGCGGGCGAGGCGCAATTCTTCCCGTGCCTCGTCGAGGCTCGCGGATGCGCGGCCAATCTCCGTTTGCAAGCGATTGAAGCTCGTCGCCATCTGCCCCAGTTCATCGCGGGACACCGCCTTGACCGGCATGGCATTGACGTTGGCCTGGGCGAAATCAAGATCGCCGCGGCTTAGCGCGCGCAGGGCATGGGGAAAACCCGCCATGGTGGTCTCGGCAATGTGATTGGCGGCGTCACGAACTTCGATCGCGGCGTGGGCAATCATGCCCGGCAACACCAATCCGACGGTGATGGTTAAAATCGCAACGGCAACAAAAATGTCTTCAAGCACACTGATCAGCGGCCCGACCTGTTGCGGCATGCTGGACACCGCCAACAAATACCCCGCCGCATCAAGCGCAAGCACGGCGAGCATGGCGCCAGTTAACTTAATATGCAGCGTCGGCGCGAGACCCGGCAGGCCCCGTGCACGGCGGTCGCTGAATGCCCGCCACCCATAAAGCGCGGCGCCGGAATAGGCAAACAGAACGCCGATCAACACGGTCTGCATGCCGAACTGCTGAAAGCCGAGGATGGCGGAAATGGCCCACACCGATGCGGCAATCAGTCCCGTCACGATCATGCCCTGCGGCGCGCGGTAGGGCCGCGTCAATTCGGGTTGATCTTTGCGCAACAACCAGACTGCTACGTTGGGCAAGCAGATGCTGATGAGGTAGGTAAAGTTCGCCGCTGCTACCAGCCAAATAGGATCGCCGAGCAGCAAAAAGAAAATCGCCATACTCGCCGTCAGCGTGGTCGCGACCCACGGCACGTCGAAGCGAGAGCGGCGCTCTAAGGCTCGCGGCAGCAAGCCGTCTTCCGCTAGCTGGGATAAGGTGCGCGACGCACCCGCCAAGGGTTGCAACGTGCCATGGAACATGTTGAACATCATGAACCAGATTGCAGCCGCCTTGGCGAGACTGCCGAATACCGGCGCGAACGTCGGGCCCAACACGAGCATAAGATCTTTGCCTAATTGCTCCGAACCCAACACGCCTAACCACACGACTGGCAACACGATGAAATAAATCGACGCCATCAGCGCGCTGGCGAACATGGCGCGCGGGACGTTTTTGTTGGGATTGATGGTTTCGCCGACGTGGCAGGCGGCCGCCTCGAAAGCCGGCGCGGCAAAGCCAATCAGATAAAGCCCCGCCATCAGGCTGGTCAACTCGCCGAACCAACCTGCGAAAGGAACGGTCAAGTTAAACGTACTCGCCTGTTGCCAATCCACCTGGCCCGTCATCACGGGTCCAAGCGCGGAAATGAATGCGAGCAAAGCCGATGCGGTTGCGATGGGAACCGCGATCCGGCCGGCCCACTCCACGCCGCACAAGTTCACTGCCGTGAAAAATAACACCAAGCCGCACGCCAGCACACTCACCGGTATGCCGGGTAAATACCATTCATGAATCGCGGAAGCGGAAAAAATCGCCGTTAAACCGCAGGTGGGGATCCATCCCCACCAGTAGCAAACGCCGGTCAGATTGGCGAGTACCGGATTGTAGGGGCGAAACGCTTCGGAACAAGTTGCGGCGATGCCGCCGACCCGATTGGGATACATCAGGATGAGTTCGGTCCAGGCCGGCGCCGCCATCCAGCCGAGGAGAAGTCCGACGATCAACAATGGGACCGCCGCGCTGCCCTGACCATTGATCGCGTCTTGTCCGGCGAACAACGCGGTAATCAGGAACAGGCTTTGGTTGCTGCCGCCCATGGCCAGAGCCGTGGTTGACAGCCAGCCGAGCTTACGCGGATGGCCGGGCGTGCTCGACGCGTCGCCCAATTGCAATTGTGGGGTGATGTAAACCTCCCGGTCTAGGTGATACGTGAATACCGCAACTCGCCGAAGTTAAACTTCGGGAAGCCCCGGGCAAGGCAGCGCTGTCCGGAAAGTTACGGAATCATAGACGGCTATATGGCGGGAAGCAACTTACTACCCAATGGGCTGACTGAACTTGGCATTCTCTTGTTCCTGGAGCATGCGCCACTGTACTTTACCTGTCGCAGATTTTGGCAGCGCAGCGTCGCGAAACTCGATCACCCGCGGATATTTGTAAGCAGCCATATTCGCTTTCGCCCAGTCGATAATATCCTGCTCGCTGATCTTACCGCGGCTCGCTTCTTTGAGCATCACAATGGCCTTCACGGTCTCGCCGCGATAGGCATCTTGCGTGCCGATGATGCAGGCTTCTTGAATATTCGGGTTTTGGTACATCATCGCTTCGACCTCGGCGGGCCAAACCTTGAAGCCCGATGCGTTGATCATGCGCTTTAAGCGATCGACGATGAAAAAATAACCTTCTTCGTCGACGCGTCCCAAATCGCCGGTGCGGAAAAAACGTTTGCCCTCAAGTTCGATGAAACACTCATCGGTCGCTTTCTGATTTTTCCAATAGCCCTGAAAAATCTGCGGGCCGTGTGAAATAATTTCGCCCACTTCGTTTGGTCCGAGTTCTTGTAGCGTGGCAGGATTGATTACCCGCGCGTCGGTATCAAAAATGGGAATGCCGAGACATTGTTTTTTCGGTCTGTCGGCAGGATTGATGTGGGTCGGCGCGATGGTTTCTGATAGGCCATAGCCCTCGACGTAGGTGAGCTTGCATAGGTCTTGAAGCTTTTGGGCGATCGCTTCCGGCATCGCTGCGCCGCCACCGCCCACACGGGTAATGCTGGATAAATCGTATTCGGTGATTTTTGGATTCATCAGAAAATCGATCACCATGGTGGGGATATTCGTCCAACCGGTAATCTTATAGCGCTGCACCATTTGCGCGGCGACTTCGCGATCCCAGCGCGGCAACAACACGATGGTTTGGCCCCAATAGATCGGCCCGTTCATGCTGCCCTGCATACCTGTCACGTGGAAGAACGGCAATACTGCTAAGATCACCGCATCGGCGCTGCCCGCACCGAGCCATGCGCCGTGCGTAATCGTGGTCATCATCACGGAACTATGAATGTGAATACAACCTTTGGGTTTGCCCGTAGTGCCCGAGGTGTAAGGCATCACGCACAAATCGGTCGGGCCGGCCGTATGGGAAAATGCCTGGAGAGCCTTATCCAGAGCGGTTCTCCAGGCAGTCACCCCGATTTGATTATGCTCGATGCGTGGCGCTTGAATGAAATCCGGTACCTTGAGGTCCGTCGCGGCCGTTAAGTAATCGGAGTAAGTCGCGACGATGACTTGCTTCAGCAATGTCGTGCCGATGTGCGGTTGAATTTGTGGAAACAATTCTTGGCCGGCGATGGCCGTCGTGGCATCGGCATCGTCTATGTAGTGCTTCAGCTCCGCCGTGAGATTCATCGGATTCACCGGCACCACCATCGCATCGGCACGCAAAATTGCGTAATAAGCGATGACAAATTGAGGGCTGTTTTGCATGTACAGCAACACCCGATCGCCACGCTTGATGCCGCATTGCTGCTGCAAAAATCCGGCGAGCTTGGTTGCTTGGGCATTCAGCTCCGCAAAGGTAATCTTTGAGTCATAATAAACAATCGCGTCCTTATTGGGATAGCGCGCCGCCGAGACTTCGAGGTTGTAATACAAACTCGTTTCGGGAATCGTTAGATGATGCGGCAACCCCGCAGGCCAGTGGGGCGAGCGTTTGAATGGCATGTTGTTCTCCTCGATTTGTTATTCGTGACGCCGTCCGACCCACTCGGCGATGAGGGCAGGTTTTTCCGAACCCTTGATCTCCACGACAACGTTCCAGATCATTTGCACGCCATCTTTCAGATCCTCGACACTGGCCAGCGTGAATCGCGCGCGAATCTCTGAATTGACTTTCACCGGCGACACAAAGCGGACGCGATTCATGCCGT
>JBDSJK010000132.1:0-14621 GCA_039917535.1 Burkholderiales bacterium | reverse complement strand
CGGCGATCAAATCGCCTGCATCATCGTCGAGCCGGTCGCCGGCAACATGAATTTGCTGGTGCCCGATTTGGAATTTTTACAGACCCTGCGCGAGCTTTGCAGCAAACACGGTGCGGTATTGATTTTCGACGAAGTGATGACGGGCTTTCGCGTCGGCCCGCGTGGCGCGCAAGGCCATTTCAACATCACGCCGGACATCACCACGCTGGGCAAAATCATCGGCGGTGGCTTGCCCGTCGGCGCCTTTGGCGGACGACGTGACATCATGGCCAAGCTCGCGCCGCTGGGTCCGGTTTATCAAGCGGGCACGCTGTCCGGCAATCCCGTTGCGGTCACGGCGGGACTCGCCACGTTGCGTATCTTGCAGCGCGATCCCAGTATTTACGCCCGGCTGGAAGCCAATACCAGAGACATTCTACAAAGCATATCCGAGGTTGCGAAACAGGCGGCCGTGCCATTTTCAACGGCCTCAGCGGGTAGCATGTTCGGGCTTTTCTTCCGCGCCGCGGTGCCGCGTACTTTCGCCGAAATGATGGAATGCGACAAAGATCGCTTCAATAAATTCTTCCATTCGATGTTGCAGTCGGGCATTTACCTTGCGCCGTCAGCGTTCGAAGCGGGCTTCGTGTCGGCAGAGCACGGCGCGAAAGAAATTGAGCAAACCATCGCCGCGGCGAAGCAAGCATTCGAGGCTTGAATCATGGAAGAAAACCGCATCTACAACGTCAACATCGCCGCAATCGACGTGCTGCCCACCCCGGCGCAAGTCAAGGCGGCATTGCCTATTTCCGCACGGGCGGAAAAAACCGTGTTTGAAGCGCGTTTAACGATGGAACAAATTTTGGATCGGCGCGATCCGCGTTTGCTGGTCGTGGTCGGCCCGTGCTCGATTCACGATCCGGTCGCAGCGCTCGATTACGCCCATCGCCTGAAACAGCTTGCAGCGGAGGTGAACGACACATTGTTCATCGTGATGCGCGTCTATTTTGAAAAACCGCGCACGACGGTAGGCTGGAAAGGCATGATTAACGATCCCCATATGGACGATAGCTTCGAGATCGAAGAAGGCTTGCACAAAGCACGGCGGCTGTTACTCGACTTCGCCGAGCTTGGCTTGCCCGCCGGCATGGAAGCGCTTGATCCTATAAGTCCGCAATATTTGTCCGATCTGGTGTCGTGGAGTGCGATTGGTGCGCGCACGACGGAATCGCAAACCCATCGTGAGATGGCGAGCGGGCTTTCGATGCCGGTTGGTTTCAAGAATGGCACCGATGGCGGTCTGCAGGTGGCGATCAACGCCATGCTGTCGGCAGCGAAGCCCCACAGCTTTCTGGGTGTGAATCAAAATGGGCAAGTCGCCATAGTGCGCACCACGGGCAACCGTTACGGCCACATGATTTTGCGCGGCGGCGCGAAGCCCAACTACGACGGCGATTCAGTTGCGATAGCGGAGAAGGAGCTAGCGAAGCAAACGCTGTCGGCCAATATTATGATTGATTGCAGTCACGCGAATTCGAGCAAAGACCCATCACGACAACCGGCGGTTATGGACGATGTGGTGCGGCAGATTGTGGGCGGCAACAAATCCATCATGGGTGTTATGCTAGAAAGCAATATTCACGCCGGGAATCAGACGATCCCCCAGGATTTGTCAGCGTTAAAATACGGCGTGTCGGTGACGGATGGTTGTATTGATTGGGCGACGACGGAAGCGAGTTTGCGTCGCGCCCACGGCGCGCTTAAGAGTTTGCCGTGACTAATTGTTAGCCTCGCGGGTTATTGGCTACTTGAGACTTTGGCCTCCTCAGTCGGCCAATGACAAATACTGAAACCAGTCCGACCACGGTTGTACTCCCCAGAATGCTAGCCACCCAAGGTGAACCTAAGAATAATGCAGCAATGCACGTACTCAATACCGCCATGCCGATACAAAATCCGAGCCACTGACCTAACCTTACTTCTGACCTCGCGGCGTGTAACGCCGCTGCTTCCATAACCCGCTGGTGAGCGGCGTCCCTCTCTGCCATTGCCAGTATGCGTTCTGCAGCACCGGGAACGATTTCGTTGTAGCCTCTTAGCAATTCAGGATGGGGGTCGGTCCCGAGAAGGTAGTTTGTTGGACTGTGGCTTCGGTCTTAACGTGCCCTGTTGGGCGGTTCGGAGAATTAGCTATCGTTCTCTTTTGCTCTTTGTTGCTCATATGCCACTCGAGACATTGCTTTATCGATATGACTACCAACTCGTTCCCAATGGCTACGCATACGTTCCTCAGCGTTACGTGGAGGAACGAAACGCCCGTAGTCTGTGCCTGGCAGCACAGACAAAAGCGTCGCAAGACCTGCAAGAATGTTAGACGTTAACTTTTCCATATGATTTTAAGTCTAGCACAGGAAGTCGTTATAGGTCGAAAAGCGGTATTTGATACTACTGCAACCCAGAAACATACTCCGCCAACGCATCCATCTGTTTGTCGCTTAAACGCGAGGCAATGGTGCGCATCATCTCGGCATTGTCGTTGGCGCGCTCGCCCGCTCTAAAGCTTTTGAGTTGCGCCAGAGTATATTCCTTCATCTGCCCCGCCAGGCGAGGATATTGGGCTGGGATGCCCGCCCCGCTTGGGCTGTGGCAGGCCATGCAGGCGGGCACACCGGTGGCCGCATCGCCGCCGCGATAAATCTTGCGTCCCGCGTCCACCAGCGCTGGGTCGCGGGCGATGCCGGGGCGCGGTTTTTGCGCGGCGAAATAGGCCGCCACATTTTTCATGTCCTGATCGGTAGCCAGTGTCGCCACCATGCCCTTCATGATCTCGTTTTTGCGCTCACCCGACTTAAAGTTCATCAATTGCTTGGTGATATACTGTGGGTGTTGGCCGGCAAGGCTAGGATTGATCGCGATGGCGCTGTTGCCGTCGCCGCCGTGGCAGGCCGCGCACACGATCGCGGCCGCTTGGCCTTTTGCCAAATCGGGCTTAGTCGCTGCCTCACCTTCTGTAAATGCCAAGTTCGACAGCATTCCTAATCCAACTACCGCCAACCAACGCTTAATCATGAATTTGTTCCTATTGTTCACAATGAACTTGCTCTCGCCAGCCCGGCATTTTACACGAGTCAAGCGCGCGCTAGCCACGCTAACGCACCATGTCGCTATTTAACGCTGCTGCTTATTTCTGTTCTGCCCACAATTGGGAAGACCTGCCGCCGGACGTCGGGACGGAGCTTGCTTTCGCGGGCCGTTCCAACGCGGGCAAATCCAGCGCCATCAACACGCTGACGGCCCACAACCGCCTTGCCTTTGTCAGTAAAACGCCTGGCCGGACTCAGCAAATCAACTACTTTGCTTTGCCGCATCAGCGCTTTTTGGTTGACCTGCCGGGCTATGGCTACGCGGGCGTGCCGCTCGAACTCAAGGCCCACTGGGGCGAGTTGCTTTCTCACTATTTGGCAACCAGGCAGAGCCTGGCCGGCCTGGTGATCATGATGGATAGCCGCCACCCGGTCACTGATCTAGACCGGCGCATGTTGGATTGGTTCAGCCCAAGCGGAAAGCCGATCCGCGTGTTGCTCACCAAGGCAGACAAACTCACCAAAACTGCATCCACAAAGACCTTAGCCGAAGTCACGCAAACCCTCACGAAGGATTATCCGCAAACAACGGCGCAGCTATTTTCTAGCCTAAAGAACACTGGCGTTGAGGAGGCCGAAGCGTGGATCGCCAGACTGTTTGGCATGGAGCCGCGGCCAATTGCCGCGCCCGAAAATAAAAACCCCCGACTAAAGGGGAGTAAAGTCGGGGGCGAAGCAAAGCCTTAATTAGATTAAGGCACCCGCTCAGGGAGGAGAAGCGGG
The DNA here is from genome assembly GCA_039917535.1 of Burkholderiales bacterium. Classification (GTDB taxonomy): domain Bacteria; phylum Pseudomonadota; class Gammaproteobacteria; order Burkholderiales; family JALYOK01; genus JBDSJK01. Next base: position 10,776 of record JBDSJK010000132.1, on the reverse strand, counting down.
AGATGATATTGCTATCATCTGTAAGTTAAGATTGCTGCGTTGCCAAAAAGTTCATCAATTTAGATCGGTTCCGTTCAATTATTGCCAAGAGCCCATGAATCCTCTCAGCCAATTCCCGCAAAAGCGCATGCGCCGTGTGCGCAAAGACGATTTTTCCCGCCGCATGGTGCGTGAAACCGTACTCACGTCCGACGATTTGATCTATCCCGTATTCGTGATCGAAGGCGAAAACCGCGCTCAATTGGTGTCTTCCATGCCCGGCGTGGAACGCATGACCTTGGACAAACTGCTGCCCGTTGCGGAGCGCTGTCTCAAGCTGGGCGTGCCCGCCATGGCGTTGTTTCCCGTCATCGAGCCGAATCTCAAAACCCCCGACGGCGCGGAAGCGATGAATGCTAAAGGTTTGGTGCCGCGTGTGGTCGCGGAACTCAAAAACCGTTTCCCCGAACTCGGCATTATCTGCGATGTCGCGCTCGACCCCTACACTAGCCACGGGCAAGACGGTGTGATCGACGACACGGGCTACATTATCAACGACGTCACGCTCGACATCCTATGTAAGCAGGCGCTCACCCAAGCGCAAGCTGGCGTGGATATTTGCGCGCCATCCGACATGATGGATGGCCGCATCGGTGCCATTCGCCGTGCGCTTGATGAACATCACCACATCCACACCAAGATCATGGCCTATTCCGCAAAGTACGCGTCGGGCTTCTACGGCCCGTTTCGTGACGCCGTCGGCTCCGCCGTCAACCTCGGCAAGGGCAACAAAATGACCTACCAAATGGATCCGGCCAACAGTAACGAAGCCCTGTGGGAAGTGGGCCTAGACCTGCAGGAAGGTGCGGACATGGTCATGGTCAAGCCTGGCATGCCCTACCTCGACATCCTGCGCCGCGTGAAAGACGAATTCCAGGCGCCCACCTTCGTCTACCAAGTCAGCGGCGAATACGCAATGCTCAAAGCTGCGTTTCAAAACGGCTGGCTGGATGAAAAGAAATGTGTGCTGGAAGCGTTGCTTGCCTTCAAGCGCGCGGGTGCGGATGGCGTGTTGACTTATTTTGCGTTGGATGCGGCGGAGTGGTTGAAGACGCTTTAGCGAGCTGGGTTGAGATGACCAACGAAGTGGTACTCCGAACTCGTCATTGACCGGGTGGCGCGGTCCAATCGATTCAACAGGTCCTTCGCGAGGGCCTTGATGGCGGCGTCGCTGTCTCGGAGCGCCACCGAAGACATCGCTATCAGCATGGACGGATCGGCGTTGGGATCCCGCGCGAATGCCGTCATCGCCAACAGGCGCATATGCGGATCCGCATCGGTGTTGGCCAATTGATGGAGTCTATATGCCGGCAGCGGAACTTGTTGGCTAAAACTCGCGGACAATGCGCGTAGGCGTTCGTGTGGATCACGGCTTTGCAGCGCTTGGACAATATCGTCCCCAGTACTTGGACGGGTGTTGAATTCCGGAGCAAAGTGAGTTGCGCTAATTTCGGAAAAACGCGTTGCGCTGTCCGCTTGGGTAATCGCCCAGTACACCATGGATGCGCACGATGCGAGAATCAGTCCGGGTACAGCGTAGCGTGCGATAAATTGATTGAACATTGCGCTGCATTCGCGTGAGATACGTTGGAATGCAGCTTAAATCCGCCCTGGCATCGCGTCGATATGTCGTATGGGCCAATTCCTCACCCAAAAGTAGTAGCCCAAGAGTGGTAGAAAGATCGTCCGTTCAATCGATTTTCAAAAACTCCGCATGGCGGCGATCAAGTATCCATGCGGCTCTTAGGCATGCCGTCCAGCAGCGCTTTAACGTCCGCGAGCCGCGCTCGTTCGATTTTGCTGCCATCCGCTTTGGATTTTTTCATCAGGCGTAAATCATTGGTGCCGAATACGGCGACAGAAACGTCCACATCGTTAAAGTCCAACCGATAAACGGGAATCAGAGTGGGCTTATCGGCTAGGCGAAAATTTTTCTCGCCCGATTCGTAGCTGACGTTTCGGTTGAGCAGAAAAATTTCAAACTCTTTGCTGGTGTCGGTGAACAACTGCAAGTTAATGTCAGAATGTCCGGTTGCGGTACCGGTCAGCACGGAGCCGACCAGGTGTGGGTTGAAGTCGGCAAAAAATTCCATGGCTTCGATGGCAATTTCGCGCAGGTCCCGGAGGGTTTCGGGCTGCTCGTCAGCCTGGTAGAGCGCCTGATAGTCGCGCAGCGCGGTTTCGATTTCCTGGTTATCGGGCAACTCGCGGGTATCGGGCACACCCGCCTGGCGCGCGGCTTTGCGTTTGGCGGTGCCGTAATCCTGGATGCCGTCTTCGGCCATCAAACGCGCCGCAAGATAGGCCAGATGGCTGCGCATATGGCTGTTTTTAGACATGGCTAAAAGAGTTGGTCTTTGATTTCTTCCGCTGGTTTTTCCCCGCCTTCCGGTTGGATTTCGATTTCCTTCATCGGTTGCATGGCGGGCACATTTTCTTGATAAAAATACTCGAATATCTTGTTCGGGTTGTTCGGATCCTGCTTGCCCGTTTCGGGATTGATGGCGAGTTGGACCACACCCGAGGGCACCGTAAGTTTGGCTTCGGGCACGCCACGCAGCGCCTTGCCCATGTAGGACATCCAAATCGGCAGCGCCGCGCCGCCGCCGGTTTCTTGATCACCCAGCGGGCTGTTGTTGTCGAAACCGATCCATGCCACGGCGACCAGGCTGGGATGGAATCCGGCGAACCAGGCGTCGCGATGTTCGTTGGTGGTGCCGGTCTTGCCGGCCAGGTCTTGGCGACCCAGGGACAAGGCCTTGGTCGCCGTGCCGACTTTGACCACGTCGCGCATCAACGTATTCATGATAAAAACGTTGCGCGGGTCGAGGGTTTGCTCAGCGCTTTCACCCGCGATGACGGGCTTGGCCTGGCTGACAATATTGCCGCGGGCATCGAGCACGCGCTCAATGAAGTAGGGACGAACCTTGTAGCCGTTGTTGGCGAACACGCTGTAAGCTCCGGCCATCTGCAGCGGGTTTGCGGAACCCGCACCTAGCGCCATGGTGAGGTAGGGCGGATGTAGCTTGGGGTCAAAACCAAAGCGGCTGGTAACGTAATCCTGGGCATATTGCCCGCCGATGGACTGCATGATGCGGATCGAGACCATATTCTTCGACTTCGCCAAGGCTGTGCGTAAGCGAATCGGGCCGGAATATTTGTCTTCGTAGTTTTTGGGTTCCCACAGTTCACCGCCCGTGTCGCCTGGATCAATCACCAGCGGCGCGTCATTGACGACGCTCGCCGCAGTAAAATTTTTCTCCAGGGCGGCGGAGTAAATGAACGGTTTGAAGCTCGAGCCCGGCTGGCGCATGGCCTGGGTGACGTGGTTAAATTTATTGCTGTGGAAGTCAAATCCACCAGCCAGCGCGCGAATCGCGCCGTCCGTTGGGTTCACCGCGACCAGCGCCGCTTCCACGGCGGGAAGCTGGGCAATCGCATAGCGATCTTGATCGGTCTTGACCACGCGAATAATCGCCCCCACGCGCATGCGCACATTCGTCGCGGCGTTGCTGTTGAAAGCGGGCTGCGCGAATTTGATGCCCTCACCTTCCAGGCTGATCTGCGCACCGCCCTTTGCATAGGCTTGCAGCGTCGCACCACTCACTTGTGTCACGATGGCCGGAATGAGGCCGCTGCTTGTTTCCTTGTCGGCAAGCAATTCCTCCAGGTGGCTTTCTGCTTGGCTGGCTTTGTCCAACTCGACAAACGACTCCGGACCGCGATAACCGTGGCGGCGGTCGTAGTCCAACACGCCCTTACGCAACGCTTGATCGGCGGCTTCTTGGTCGTCTTTTCGTAGCGTGGTAACTACTTTAAAACCGCTGCTGTAGGCCGCCTCGCCGTGGGTGTCGAACATATATTGCCGCACCATCTCGGCCACGTAGTCCGCCGCCACGGCATAAGTTTCAATGGCGATTCGCAGCCTAGCGGGTTGCTTAACGGCGGTTTGGTATTCCTCGTCGTTGATGTATTGCAATTCCTTCATGCGCCGCAACACATACTGGGCGCGCTGATTAGCGCACTTTAGATTGTTAATAGGATTGCACTTGGAGGGCGCTTTAGGTAACCCAGCTAATACCGCCACTTCGCTCAGGCTAAGCTGATCAAGACTCTTAGCAAAGTATGTTTGCCCGGCAGCGGCGAAACCGTAAGCGCGCTGACCCAGGAAAATCTGATTGATATATAGCTCAAGAATTTCGTCTTTCTTAAGGTTCCGCTCGATCTTGAACGCGAGCAGCATTTCGCTTAGTTTGCGCGTGTAGGTTTTCTCGCGCGTGAGAAAGAAATTTCGTGCCACCTGCATGGTAATGGTGCTGGCGCCCTCCTTGGCACCCCCACCGGCCAGGTTCGCTAGGGCTGCGCGCACCACACCCATGTAGTCCACACCGGAGTGTTGATAGAAGCGATCGTCCTCGGCGGCGAGGATGGCTTTTTTCATCGTATCGGGGACGTTTTCAATTTTGACTATGGCACGCCGCTCATCGCCAAATTCGCCGATGAGATGATTGTCCGCCGTATATACCCGAAGCGGTACCCGTGGCTTGTACTCGATGAGGGATTCGAGTCCGGGGAGGTTTGGGTAAAGCAGTGCCAACGTCAGAGCAAATACCCCGACTGCGACGAGGCCGATGGTAAACAAAATCAGGGCCGGGTAAAAGAGCCAGCGATAGGTCACGGAGCGTTATTAACTTTTCGAATTTTGCGGTTGGAGGAGAATTATACCGTCCTAGAAATTAGATTAAGATAATTTTATAAAAATCTTTACAAGGCTTATAGTTACTGGTAGCATTTAACGTGAAATATTGCTTCTAGGGTTAATATGCTTAAGGAAAAGATTCTTTCACGATTGGAATTCTTAAGTCCCCAAGCACCGCCCCTGATTGGGGTGGATATCAGTTCGTCCGCGATTAAGCTAGTCGAACTGTCGTCAGCGGGCAAAGACGGTTATCGGCTTGAGCGCTATGTCATTGAACCGCTTGCAAAAGAAACCGTTGCCGAGGGTAATATTGTTAATTTGGAATTGGCCGGTGAGTCCCTTAAACGCGCTTGGCGCCGTATGGGAACCAATGTCAAGCGCGTTGCCATGGCATTGCCGGCATCCGCAGTAATCACCAAGAAAGTGATCATTCCCGCCGCCGCACGGGAAGACGATTTGGAAGTTCAAGTCGAAAGTGAGGCAAACCAATATCTGCCCTTCGCGCTGGACGAGGTCAATCTCGATTTCCAGGTCATGGGGCAAGCGCCCACCGGGCCGGAAGAAGTCGAAATCCTGATCGCCGCATCGCGCAAGGAAAAAGTTGAAGACCGCGTTGCCGTTGCCCAGTCTGCAGGGCTCAAGGCTGTAGTCATGGATGTGGAATCCTACGCCGCGCAGGCTGCCATCGAGCTTGTTGAAAATCAATTGCCTGGCAAGCCCCAAGAGCGGGTTATCGCTGCTGTAGACATCGGCGCAACGGTGATGCGGATTGCCATGTTTAAGGACGGCCAGTCACTTTACGTTCGCGAACAACAGATCGGCGGTAACCAACTCACCCAAGAAATCGCCCGTCATTTCAATATTGATCCCGAGGAGGCCGAGAAGGAAAAACGCACCGGCTCGTTGCCCGATGGTTACATTCAAGAAGTTCTGCAGCCTTTCATGGAGAACGTATCGCTCGAAATTGCACGGGCGTTGCAGTTTTTTTTCACCAGTACACAATACAACAAAGTTGACCACATTCTCCTAGGCGGTGGCTGCGCGATGCTACCCGGACTTGAGGAGATTGTCGCGACTCGCACCCAAGTCAACACACTGGTTGCCAACCCCTTCTCCGGTATGCAGGTGGCGACTAGAGTGAGTCAGCGCCTGCTGGTACAGGATGCTCCGTCGCTATTAGTCGCATGCGGACTCGCTATGCGGAGGTTTGATAAATGATACGCATTAACCTGCTGCCACACAGGCAGGAAAAGCGCGCTGCTCGCAAACGCCAAATGGGTATTGCCGCAGGGATCGTTGTTGGTCTTGGGGCAGCGGTATGGTTACTGGGACACACCTATTTATCCGGTCGCGTGGAAAAGCAACGGGACCGCAATGCCTACTTGACGCAGGAAATGGCTACGCTTGATAAGCAAATCGACGAAATCAAGACCATCAAGGAACAAACCCAAGATTTGCTCGCTCGTAAGCAGGTCGTGGAATCGTTGCAAACGAACCGATCGGAAGCGGTGCATTTGATTGATCAATTGGTTCGGCAACTGCCGGAGGGCTTGTGGATTAAATCGGTTAAGCAGACAGGGCAAATCGTCAATATTGTTGGTCTGGCGCAGACCAACGGACGTATTTCGACCTTAATGCGCAATTTCGATGGTTCCCAATGGCTAGAAAAGCCGGAGTTGGTCGAAATCAAAGCTGTGGCCGCAAACAATACTCAGGTGAGCGAATTCAGCCTCAATGTGCGAGTGAAGCGCGCTGCTGCTCAGAACGATGATACGGCGGGCGGCAAGGGTGGCAAGAAGAAAAAGAAGGATAAAAGCGCATGAACAATCTGTTGCAGCAACTGCGCGGCCTCAATTCCCAGGACATAGGTTCATGGCCAATTCCATTTAAGCTGGCTGGTTTGTTAATGCTGTTGCTACTGGTGCTGGCAGCGTCGGCATGGTTTGATTGGAAACCACAAATTGAGGAAATGAACGCAGCCGTGGAAGAAGAGACTAAGTTGCGCGACACTTTCATGACTAAAAAAGCCATGGCGGTTAACTTAGATGCATATAAAAAGCGCCTAGCCGATATCGAGCGCGGCTTCGGGACGTTACTCAAGCAATTGCCTAAAAAATCTGAGATGGACGCACTACTGACGGACATCAATCAAGCGGGGTTAAGTCGTGGGCTGCAGTTTGAACTGTTCAAACCTGCGGCGACCGAAACCATCACCGAATTTTATGCAGAGTTGCCAGTGACCATCAAAGTGACGGGTGATTTTCATAGCTTGGGGCATTTCGCGAGCGACGTTTCTAAGTTGCCGCGTATTGTTCTACTTAACGACGTGGCGATTTCAATGAGCACCGTGAAAGAGAAAGAGGGCCAATTGATCATGGATGCCGTGGCGAAGACCTATCGTTATTTGGACGAAGAGGAAATCGCGGCACAAATGAAGGCCAAGAAAGATAAGGAGAAACAGAACAAGGATGCGAAGAAATGAAGCGCGGCTGCTTCGCTTGTTTGTTCATTGTTCTAACGGGTTGTAGCGGTGAACCGAACCAAGACCTCAAGGAATGGGTTGCCGCTTCCGGCAAACGCGTGACGCAAAGTATCGAGCCTTTGCCAGAGGTCGCACCCTATGAGGCATTCACCTATTCTGCGGAAGATCTTTTCGAACCATTCAAGCCGCGAAAACTGGTTGATAGGCAAAAGCAGAATGGCGCTAACAAAGGCCCCGATCTCAATCGCCGTAAGGAATTGCTGGAATCTTACCAATTGGATCAGTTGAAATTTGTTGGCACACTGGAACAAGCCAAGACGATGTACGCTCTGATTCGTGCGGATAACACGGTTCACAGGGTCAAGATCGGGAATTACCTTGGCCAAAATTTTGGCCGCATTTTGGCTATTACGGATACAGAAGTTAAATTGACGGAAAGCATTCAGGACAGCGAAGGTGAGTGGAAGGAAAGCCAAGCCGCGTTGGACCTTTTGGATGATCAGGAGAAAAAGAAATGACGCAAGTGCGCTGCTTATATACGACGTTCTTTCAAGCCATTTTTGCGCCGTTATGCCTGTTGGTATGCGGTGCGAATGCGGCCGAAAATGGGGCCACCGGCAATGCCATTGAAAGTGTAACGGCTCAAACCATCCCGGGCGGCAAAGTGGTGGTGAAATTTAGCATGAAACAGCCCATCACCGCGTCTCCTGGTACCTTCTCAGTCAACACACCGCCGCGCATCGCGTTGGATTTCGCCAACACGTCAAATGGCATGAGCAAAAGCGCCTTCGAACTTCGCGAGGGTGAGCTGCGCACGGTGAACATCGTGCAGGCCGGTACTCGCACTCGAGTTGTCATGAGTTTGAATCGTGCGGTGCCCTACGAAACCAAAATTGATGGCAAAACGTTGCTGTTGACGTTGCAACCCAATGAAAAGATTGCTGCAGGTGCGGAGGTGGCAACGCGCTTTGCTGAACCGGTGGCGACGGCTTCGGGTCACAGTATCCGTGACATAGATTTTCGTCGTGGGCAAAGCGCCGAGGGGCGGGTGGTGATTGATCTTTCGGACGCCACGACCGGCATCGATATTCGCCGCCAAGGGCGGAATTTGGTTATAGATTTCGTCAATGCCACGATTGCGAAGAACCTTGAACGCCGCTTGGACGTTCGCGACTTCGGCACACCCGTTAGGTTTGTTGAAGCGAAGAACTTTGGTTCCAACGTCCGAGTCAGTATTGAGCCAGACGGTCTGTGGGAACATTCTGCCTACCAAACTGATCGACAATTTATTGTTGAGGTTAAGCGGCTGGTTGAAGACACGAATAAATTAGTTCAGGGCTCCCAGCCGGGCTATGCCGGCGAGAAGCTGTCACTGAATTTCCAAAATGTTGAAGTTCGCTCGGTGCTGCAGGTGATCGCAGACTTCACTGGCCTCAACATCATCGCCAGCGACTCAGTGCAGGGCAACATCACGCTGCGTTTGAAAGACGTTCCGTGGGACCAGGCTCTGGATATTATTTTGCAGAGCAAGGGCTTGAGCAAACGTAAGAATGGCAACGTCGTGCTGATCGCACCTACAGACGAAGTCAACACCAAGGAAAAACTAGCCCTCGAAGCGAATCAACAAATATCTGAGTTGGAACAGTTACAAACGGAAAGTTTTCAACTGAGCTATCAAAAAGCGGAAGATCTCAAGAATCTGTTATCCGATGAGAAACAACGTATTTTGTCCAAGCGCGGTAGTGCCGTGTTCGACGCGCGCACCAACACATTGTTTGTGCAAGATACCGGTAGCCGACTGGATGAACTCCGCAAGTTGATTGCCAAGATCGATGTGCCTGTGCGCCAAGTTATGATCGAGGCGCGCATTGTGATCGCCGACGACAGGTGGAGCAAGCAGTTGGGGTTCCGCTTCGGTGGGCGTGGTGGATATAACCGCGGCAATACTAATTTGGGCGTAGCGAGTACGCTCAATCCTTCTATTAATATCGCGACTGGCACGACCTCGCCGGCAAACGCCCTCGATATCCCCAACGTGAGCTTGCCCATAGCGGGTGCTTCTGCAACAGGGTCCCTCGCTTTTACCCTGCTCAATATCGGTAGCGGCAACTTGATTGGCTTTGAGCTTCAAGCGCTGGAAGCAGATAAGCGGGGCAAGATTGTTTCTAGTCCGCGCGTGATTACCTCAGACAAGCAAAAAGCGGTGATCGAACAGGGTACGGAAATACCCTATGAACAAAGCTCTTCCAATGGCGCGACAACTGTAGCATTCAAGCCCGCAGTGCTTGCGCTGACCGTGACGCCGCAGATTACGCCGGATGGTAAGGTTCTCATGGATCTCGAGGTGAAAAAGGACTCAGTGGGGCAAGTGTTTGCCGGTATTCCCTCGATCGACACGAAAAAAGTCATCACGCAAATTCTTGTTGATGACGGCGAAACGGCTGTTTTGGGTGGGATCTACGAGCAAACTTCCCGGGTTGACACGGAAAAAGTGCCATTGCTGGGCGACCTACCGTTCATTGGAAGATTGTTCAAACACGATTCCCGTGTCGACGATAAAATAGAATTGTTGATTTTTATCACGCCGAAAATACTCAAAGACTCGGTGGGAACCCGTTAGCCGCATTGCAAGCCAATAGTTCACACTGTACCAGGCCGGCCGTGATCAAATGATCCGGCCGGTTTTTTTGATTGATCGTCACACATGGCATCTCGTAATTTGTTTCTGGTTGGATTGATGGGTGCGGGAAAAACCACCGTGGGCAAGTTGCTTGCCAAGCATTTAGGCAAGCAATTTATCGATTCCGATCACGAGATCGAGCGCAGGACCGGCGTTAAGGTGCATCTCATTTTCGAGCTAGAGGGCGAGGCAGGCTTTCGCGCGCGGGAAGTAGCCATCATCGAAGAACTGACGCAGCAAGAGAACATTGTGCTGGCAACGGGGGGGGGAGCCATTCTCCAAGCGGAAAATCGCGAGGCGCTGCACAATCGCGGCACGGTTATCTATCTGCGTGCCAATGTTGAGGATCTGTGGCGGCGCACCCGGCACGATAAGAGCCGGCCGTTGCTGCAAACGGAAAATCCGCGCGCTAGGCTGCAGCAACTCCTGAGCCAACGCGATCCGCTCTATCGGGAAACCGCACATCTAGTCGTCGACACCGGCGAGCAGAATGTGCAGAAACTGTTACGCCATCTCGAGATAGAACTCGCTCGGTTATAATCTTCAGCTACTCGTTATCCGTAGCTGACATGCGCACTCTCACCGTAGACATCAAAGACCAGCCGTATCCCATTCATATCGGGGCCAACCTGCTGGATCGCGGCGATCTCATCGTTTCGCATCTCGCACAAAAACGCGTCGCCATTGTCACCAACACAATGATCGCGCCGCTGTACTTGTCGCGCCTCAAGCAAACGCTTTCCGCTGCCGGTGTCGATAGCATTGAAATTATCCTACCGGACGGCGAACAGCATAAGAACTGGGAAACGCTCAACCGGATTTACGACGCGCTCATCGCAAACCGCTGCGAACGCAAGACCACCCTAATCGCCTTGG
>JBDSJK010000131.1:0-6892 GCA_039917535.1 Burkholderiales bacterium | reverse complement strand
AGCCGAAGGCGATCACGACCGGCACCAGCACCGGCAGGATCGAGGGCACGATCATTTCCTTGATCGCCGCCTTGGTCAGCATGTCCACCGCCGTGTGATATTCGGGCTTGCCCGTACCTTCCATAATGCCCTTGATCTCTTTGAACTGGCGGCGCACTTCAACTACCACAGCACCGGCGGCACGGCCCACCGCTTCCATCGCCATGGCGCCAAACAAGTAAGGAATCAAGCCACCGATGAACAGGCCGATGATGACCATGTGGTCGGAAAGGTCAAACTTGGTGACGATGTGCGCCGATTCCAAGCCGTGGGTATAGTCGGCAAACAACACCAACGCCGCCAAACCCGCGGAGCCAATCGCATAGCCCTTGGTCACCGCCTTGGTCGTATTGCCCACCGCATCCAGCGGATCGGTTACGTTGCGCACTTCCTTAGGCAACTCGGCCATCTCGGCGATACCGCCGGCGTTGTCGGTGATCGGACCGTAGGCATCAAGCGCGACGATAATGCCCGCCATGGACAACATCGATGTTGCCGCGATGGCAATGCCGTACAACCCGGCACACCAGTAAGCCGCGTAGATAGCGGCGCACACGGACAACACGGGCCAGCCGGTTGACTTCATGGAAATACCGATACCGGCAATAATGTTGGTCGCGTGGCCGGTCGTCGAAGCTTGCGCAACGTGGCGCACCGGCGCGTACTCCGTCGCCGTGTAGTATTCCGTAATCACGACCAGCAGCGCCGTCAGTATCAAACCCACGATACAGGACATAAACAGGCTCATGGTTGAAACGCCGTCGATGCCGCTCATCAGCCACCGCGTGACGAAGAAAAACGCAATCAACGAGAGGAGCCCCGCTACCGCCAAACCTTTGTACAGCGCGTTCATGATCTTGCCGGTGCCGCTGTATTTCACAAAGAAGCAACCGATGATGGACGCGATGATCGACACGCCGCCCAGCACCAGCGGATAGACGGCCGCCTGTGCTTCGTGGCCTTTCATCAGCAACGAACCGAGCAGCATGGTCGCGATAATGGTCACCGCGTAGGTTTCAAATAGGTCAGCGGCCATACCGGCGCAGTCGCCCACGTTGTCGCCGACGTTATCCGCGATCACCGCCGGGTTGCGCGGATCGTCCTCGGGGATGCCCGCTTCGACTTTGCCCACCAGGTCCGCGCCCACGTCCGCACCCTTGGTGAAAATGCCACCTCCCAAACGCGCAAAAATGGAAATCAGCGAGGCGCCAAACGCGAAGCCCACCAACGGCTGCATGACGTGATGCAAGTCTTTCGTATCGGGTGCGGCATTCACCAAGAAGGCGAAAAAGCCCGTCACACCCAGGAGTCCCAGGCCTACCACCAACATGCCGGTGATCGCGCCACCACGGAACGCCACGGCCAGCGCGGCGTTGATGCCGTTGCGCGCCGCTTCCGCTGTGCGCACGTTAGAGCGCACCGACACGTTCATGCCGATAAAACCCGCCGCGCCCGACAGAATCGCGCCGATGGCAAAGCCCATCGCCGATTGCCAGCTCAAGACCAAAGCGATAACCACGAACAGGATCACGCCGACGATGGCAATGGCGCGATACTGACGATTGAGATACGCCGAGGCGCCTTCTTGAATGGCCGCGGCGATTTCCTGCATACGCGCATTTCCCGCCGACTGGGACATGATCCAACTACGCGATACCACCCCGTAGACCACCGCCAAAGCGCCGCAAATAAGCGCCAACCAAATTGCTTCTGTCATGCTCCCTATCTCCTAATGATGAACCAAATGAAATCTATTATTTGTGATGACTATTCTGTTTAACTAAGCACCTGCCTCAACAGGCAATTCCACAAAAGGGGACAAGTACCAGCGCGGCTTTTAGACCATACAATGCCACTAGTGGCTCTGAATAAGCCTCTTGGCGATGGCTGTTCTTAAATCTTAAACTCCGTGTTCAGCTTCTTCGCGACGGCGACATTTTTCAGCACCACATAATCCGGCATGCCGTTCTTGAAGGGTGGATAATCTTCGCCCGCGATCAGCGGCAATAAATATTTACGGCATTTCGCGGTGATGTGAAAGCCATCCTTTGAGATAAAATCCGCCGGCATGAATTTTTCTTTGTTGGCGACGTTCTCCAACTTCGCCATTTCTATCTTCCATTTGTAGGGCTGGTCCGACACGCGCTTGATGGCGGGCATCACGGCGTTATGGCCCTTGAGCGCAAATTCCACCGCCGCTTTGCCCACGGCATAGGCCTGCGCCACATCAGTCTTTGAGGCGATATGCCGTGCCGCGCGCTGCAAATAATCCGCCACGGCCCAGTGATATTTGTACTTCAGTTTATCCTTGACCAGATTGGCGATCACCGGCGCGACGCCGCCCAGTTGCGCGTGGCCAAAGGCGTCACGCAGACCCGTTTCCGACAGAAAGGTCCCGTCCGGATTGCGTAAACCTTCCGACACACCGATGACGCAGTAGCCCCGTTCTTTCACGGTTTTGTCGACCTTGGCTAAAAACTTCGCTTCGTCAAACTTCACTTCGGGTAGTAATAAAATATGGGGAGCATCGCCTTCGTTTTCCGCTGCCAAACCGCATGCGGCGGTAATCCAGCCGGCGTGGCGGCCCATTACTTCCAGCACAAAAACCTTGGTCGAGGTTTTCGCCATCGCTGCCACGTCGAACGCCGCCTCGCGTATGCTGGTCGCGACATATTTCGCGACGGAGCCAAAGCCGGGACAGGTATCGGTAATCGGCAAATCGTTGTCGACGGTTTTAGGCACGTGGACCGCGGTAATCGGGTAGCCCAATTTTTCTGAAATCTGCGACACCTTCAAGCAGGTATCCGCCGAATCGCCGCCGCCGTTATAAAAGAAGTAGCCGATGTTATGCGCTTTGAACACTTCAATCAGTCGCTCGTACTGAGCGCGATTTTCTTCCAGTCCCTTCAGCTTGTAACGGCACGAGCCGAACGCGCCGGCGGGTGTGGTTTTCAGTCGCGCGATGGCGCTGGCGGATTCCTTACTCGTGTCGATCAAGTCTTCGGTGAGCGCGCCGATAATGCCGTTGCGGCCCGCGTAGACTTTGCCGATTTTATCTTTGTGCTTGCGTGCGGTTTCAATCACGCCACAAGCCGACGCGTTGATCACCGCAGTGACGCCGCCGGATTGTGCATAGAACGCGTTTTTCTTCGCCATGATTTCTCCTAGCTCAACGCAGCAAAGATACGATCGCGTATTTCTTCCACTTTGCCTATGCCCGGAATCTTACGATAGCGCGGCGCGCCGGCTATTCCGGATTTGGCCCAGTCGCCGTAGTAGGCGACCAGCGGTTCCGTTTGCTCGTGATAAATCTGTAAACGCTTGCGCACGGTTTCTTCTTTGTCGTCGTCGCGCTGAATCAAATCCTCGCCCGTGGTGTCGTCTTTCCCGGCGACTTTCGGTGCATTAAACATCACGTGATAAGTGCGGCCGGAGGCGGAATGCACGCGCCGGCCCGACATACGCTTGACGATTTCCTCATCGTCCACGGCGATCTCCACCACATAGTCGATGTTGACGCCGGCGGCCTTCATGGCGTCCGCTTGGGGAATGGTGCGCGGGAAGCCGTCGAACAAAAATCCCTTCGCGCAATCAGCTTCTTTAATACGCTCTTTAACCAAGCCTATGATGGTGTCGTCGGACACTAACCCGCCGGAATCCATCACCTTCTTCGCGGCGACGCCGAGCGGCGTGCCTGCTTTCACCGCGGCGCGCAACATATCACCTGTGGAAATCTGCGGAATGCCAAATTTCTCTTTGATGTAATTCGCTTGCGTACCCTTGCCTGCGCCGGGACCGCCTAACAATATGAGCCGCATAATTTTCGTCGCTATTGAAGATGAATTGCGCCGGGCCAATCAACTACTTGGCCAGATAAACTTTGCGATTTTACAGGGACTTAAGCGCGCCGGTCAAATAGCGCGCGGACGCGCGCCAAGTCTTCGGGCGTATCGACGCCCGGTGCGGGAGTGGCATCCGTCACCCACACGGCGATGCGAAAGCCGTGCCACAGCGCGCGTAATTGTTCCAACGCCTCGAAACTTTCCATGGCCGGGGCGGGCAGCGTTGGGAAAGTGCGCAGAAAACTAACGCGATAGGCCTACAGCCCGATATGGCGATAAATGGGCAGGCCAGCGGGAATCGTCTTACCGCCTTGCACAAATGCGTCGCGCGCGTAGGGAATCGGCGCGCGGCTGAAATACAGTGCGAAATTGTCGCGATCCAGCGCAACTTTCACCACATTGGGATTGAACACTTCGTCACCATCGGCAATGCGATGACATGCCGTGGCAATGGCGGCATGGGGACGGGACTGAAGCAGTTCGGCCACGGCACGAACGAATTCCGGATCGATTAAAGGCTCATCACCCTGAACGTTGACGACGATTTCATCGTCGGCCAGTTTAAGTAACGTCACCACCTCCGCAAGCCGATCGGTGCCCGTAGCATGATCGGCACGAGTCATCACTGCCTCAAAGCCCTCTAGGCGAGCCGCATTGGCGATACCCACATGATCCGTCGCCACAACCAAGCGGGATGCGCCGCTTCGAGCAGCCTGCTCCGCAACCCGCACCACCATTGGCTTTCCGGCAAGGTCAAGTAATGCCTTGCCCGGTAGGCGCATGGAAGCGTAGCGCGCGGGGATGATAATGGTGAACATTACTTAGCGAAACTCTGATTAAGTCCGATTTCGTCGTGTTACGTCGTTGCTCACAAAAAATCCCTCCTTACCTATTAATAATATGCTGCGTCGACATTTTTTGCTCGCGCCTAGTCTCACTTAGAACTCGAACTTAATCAGAACTTCCTTAGGACTAAATTTCCTCTTCTGCGGCCAACTTGCGCGCCTCATCTTCAAGCATAACGGGAATATCATCCTTGATGGGATAGGCTAAGCGGCAAGGTTTGCAGACCAACTCCTGCTCAGTACGCTGATGTAGGAGCGGGCCTTTGCAGATCGGGCAGACGAGAATCTCAAGCAGTTTGGGGTCCATAGATCTTTCTCAATTTCGCAACAATCAACTCACCGAAGCGGTCGTCGGGCTCCGCGCTGACGGCGAGCGCCCAGCAATTATTACTCGCGAATACCTGACATTTTACCGCATCTTTTTCCGTCATCAAGATTGTCGCGTTCGCGCCAAAGTCGAGATCGTGGGTGGTGAAGCGGTGGTGATCGGGAAATGAGTGTGGTGTAAACGTCAGACCCAAGCCGCTTAAATAAGCAAAGAAACGCGCCGGATTACCAATCCCCGCGAGCGCATGCAACTCGCGACCTCGCAAATCGACGGGCAACGCATGCATCTCACGATTCTTTACTTGGCAAAACACCTGCCCGGAGAGCCGCATGGAATAAGGCTCGTAGGGCAGCTTGCCGGGAGACCCCCTACCCAGGGACTTGCTGGCAGGATCAACCCCAGACTGATTCATAACCACCGCAGCCACGCGAGATAACCTGGAGACCGGCTCCCTTAGCGGGCCTGCGGGGAGGAGCCGACCGTTACCCACGCCAAAACGTGCGTCGACAACGGCGACCTCAACATCGCGCTCAAGCGCGTAATGTTGCAACCCATCGTCGCTGACAATCACATCACAATTCGGATGCGCGGCAAGCAACGCTTTGCCCGCTGCGACGCGGTTGCGGCCGATGAATAGTGGCGCATCGGTGCGCAACGCGATCAGCACGGGCTCATCGCCCACTTGCTGCGCGTCACTCAGCGGCCCAACCTCAAAGGGCCCCGGCTCCGTGCCGCCGTAACCGCGGCAGATGACGCCTGGTGTGTAGCCAGCCGCGCGCAAATGTTCTACCAGCCAGATGACCAGCGGTGTTTTGCCACTACCGCCGACGCTGATGTTACCGACCACAATTACCGGTACTGACAAACGTTCGGACTTGAACCACGCGATGCGATAAGCTAACCGGCGTACCGAGGTCAGCAAACCAAACAGCAGCGACAACGGCCAGAGCAACACCTGCCACCACGAGCGTTGCGTCCACTGTCGTTCAAACCATTCAGCGGCGGGCATGGTCGTGAAACAAACCCCATCTAACTGGGCTTGTTGTAGGAATGAAATTACTTGGGCTTCGCTTCAGCGGTGAAGGAAATATGAGAGAAACCGGCAAGCTGCGCCGCGGACAGGATATTGATGACGGACTGATGCGTCGCTTGAGCATCGGCGCTAATCACCACAAGGGGATCTTTTTTGTCCCCCGCCGCTGTTTTTAACACCTGCGAAAAACCCGAAATGTCCGTGAACGGGGTTTGCTCGCGATTCACCACATAGTGACCTTCGGCATCGACGGCCACTTCTACAGTATTGGGGACGGATTTCGATTGTTGCGCTTCGGCTTCCGGCAAATTGATTCTCAGGTCGGCGAATTTTGAATAGGTGGTGGTGATCATGAGAAAAATCAAAATCACCAGCAACACGTCGATCATCGGGATCAGATTGATCTCCGGCTCCTCGCGAAACTTCCCGCGCTGAAAGTTCATCGCTTGTGCCCTTAGCAGTGTGTTGAAAAAACAAGCGAGCCCCGACTAGACAAGGCGCGGAAGCCAGAGAAAGCGGAGTTTACACTTGAGTAAATGAGCAATTTTCTGTCTTTCGCAACGCTATTTTCTGGTTTTCGCCAAACAATACCGGCAAGCGCAGTAGTTTTTCAACATACTGTTAGCCGACGCGCTCGCCGTGGACTATCTCCACCAGCTTCACCGCCTGTTGCTCCATTTCCACCACCAGCTTGTCGACCTTGGAACGAAAATAGCGGTAAAAAATCATGCTCGGAATTGCGACGATTAAGCCAAAGGCCGTGTTGTATAGCGCAACAGAAATGCCGTGGGCAAGATGTTCCGGA
>JBDSJK010000130.1:0-4308 GCA_039917535.1 Burkholderiales bacterium | reverse complement strand
TCGTATAAACACTTGTATACTGATTATCTAATTGTTTGAAAGCCACTACACTAATTTAAAAAATACGACAAGGCGTGCGAAAAATTACGACATCAACGCAATCGAGAGAATTACTCGATCAAGCTCGCGTGAGGCGATAAGCACAGTGTATTCCGCCGCATGTTGTGCTTCAAATTTAGTTGAGCGAAATATTATCATAGCTTTGCCATTCGCCGTCTCTAGGTGAGACGGTTGGGAAAAGATGCTCCGCATCCAGCGGATTACGCTGCGCTCATTGCCCTACCGAGGCCCTTGATGCCATGAGCCGCACCCAGCCTTGTTCCCGGCGGCACATGCCCGGAACGCCGCGCCAAGATTGCCTCGTGGCTAGGTAGTTTTCTTTGTATCTATGGCCGGCGTGAATGAATCGGCGTAAAACTCATCTTCGGGGAGGCCACGCTCGGCAAAGGTTTGTTGCGCGACTTCGATCATGATGGGCGCGCCGCAGGCGTAGACCTGATAGCTGGAAAGGTCGGCGAAATCGTCGAGCACGGCCTGATGGACTAGGCCGGTGCGGCCGGGCCAGTTGTCTTCCGGCAACGGTTCGGAAAGCACAGGAATGAAGGTGAGATTTTGGTGGGTTTGTTGCCATTCGCTGGGAATCGGTGAATAAATGTCGCGCACGGCGCGCACGCCCCAGTAGAGCACGATTTCCCGTTCGATGTTTTTGTGAAACATATCTTCGATGACGGCTTTGATGGGCGCAAAGCCGGTACCGCCGGCGACGAAGATGATGGGCTTCTCGGAGTCGCGCAGAAAGAAAGTGCCGAACGGGCCTTCGATGCGCAGAATCGCTTTTTCTTTCATCTCGGTGAAAGCGAAACGACTGAAGGTGCCGCCGGGAATGTTGCGCAGATGCAGCTCAACAGTGGCATCGTCTTGGGGCGCATTGGCCATGGAATAGCTGCGACGCTTGCCGTCTTTGAGGAGAATATCTAGATACTGGCCGGCGACAAATTGTAGGCGCTCGTTAGCCGGCAGTTTGATCTGCATAATGACCACATCGTGGCTGGCGTGGACGATCTTTTCGACGCGACTGGGCAGCTTCTTGATTTGCAAATCCGCCGTAGCGCTGGATTCCTTGCTGCGCAGAACCAAATCCGTAAGCGGCTTGGCCTGGCAAAGCAGCACCTTGCCTTGCTGCTTTTCTGCCTCGCTTAGCGTCGTTGCGAGATAGTCGCCGTAGTCAACCTTGCCTTCAACAATCGTCGCCTTGCACGCGCCACAGGCGCCACTGCGGCAGCCGTAGGGCAGGCCGACGTGATTACGCAACGCAGCTTCAAGCACGGTTTCGCCGTCTTCGACGGAAAAGCGGTGATCGCTCGGTTGTAGGGTGACTTGCAGAACCATATCTCTATACTTGAATTATGCGGCGGATATTAATCATAGGCGCGGGCGATGTTGCCGTGCGCCTTGTTCCAAAACTCACGAAAAAATTTCGCGTGTTCGCGCTGGTGCGTCGCGCTGACGCAGCAGCGAAATTGCGCGGCCTCAGCGTGACGCCCATATTGGGTGATTTGGATGCACCCGCAAGTTTAAAACGCTTAGCGGGCATTGCCGACGCGGTATTTCACTTCGCGCCACCCCCCACGGTTGGCGCGACGGACACCCGCACACGACACCTAATCGCCGCTCTTGAATCGGCGCGAAGTTTACCACAGCGGGTGGTCTACATCAGCACGACGGGGGTGTATGGAAATTGTCACGGCGCATGGGTTTCCGAAACCCATCGCCTGCGCCCAACGACGGATCGCGCCAAACGCCGCGTCGATGCCGAGCAGCAATTGCGCGCCTGGGCGGGGCGCTCTGGGGTGACCTTGAGCATACTGCGCGCGCCGGGAATCTACGGCGACGGACGTTTGCCGGAAGCGCGGCTGCGGGCGGCGACACCGGTGTTGCGCGACGAAGATGACGTTTACACCAACCATATTCACGCAGACGATCTGGCGAATATTTCGTTGACGACGCTGTTTCGCGGCCGGCCCGGCCGCGTCTACAACGCCAGCGACGACAGCGAGCTCAAGATGGGTGACTACTTCGATTTGGCGGCCGATATGTTATCTCTACCCCGCCCTGCTCGGATTAGTCGCGTGGAAGCGGAGCTGCAATTACCCGGCATGATGATGAGTTTTATGAGCGAATCGCGGCGGCTAACTAACTACCGCTTAAAAAAGGAACTGACCGTGCGCTTAATCTACCCCATGATTCGAGATGGCATTAAAGCTCATATTGATAAGCTAAATTACGAAAGTAAGCGCTAACGTTCGCGGCGGAATTCAGCATCGAATACGCGCTCAGAACCACCTGTGCTGACGGTTGCCGTGCGTTGATGGGGAAGCAGAATTAACGCCAGGGCGATGAAGTCGCTCATCACACCGGGGAAAATGAACAGAAATCCGGCGATCAAAATGCGGCCGCTGCTCAACAAAGCGGGAATGTTTGAACCGCCGCTGCTAAGCGCCACGCCGAGCTCGCGAACCAAATTGAAGCGCGCTTCCTTGATCAGCGCCAGGCCGGTCAGGGCGCTCATGATGAGCCAAACGGCGAGCCACCAACCGATGTGCTGGCCGATCTTGGCGAGCACAAACATTTCCATCACTGGGAAACCGAGTACACTAAGTAATAATAGAAGGCGCATTAACTGCTTTCAAATATGGAAACGCAAATTATCATGACCAATATGCCGGACCGGGACATTGCAATCCGGCTTGCCAACCGCCTGGTCGACAGGGGCCTGGCGGCCTGTGTGAACCTGCTTGCCCCGTGTACATCAGTATATTCCTGGCGCGGAAAAACCGAAACCGCCCGCGAAATACCGTTATTCATCAAGTCTACAAAAGCGAATTACCCAGCCATCGAGCGCGAGATCAAGTTGTTGCATCCCTACGAACTACCCGAGATTATCATTGTCCCTATTACTGGGGGCTCAACGGATTATTTACAATGGCTCGCCAGTGTAAGTTCCGCTGTCGCTGATCCCACCAATTAAATGTTAGCACCTGTGGAATACTCTTCAATGCGTCGTTGGCTGCTTGTTTTCCTTACCCTTACTTCTATTGCAGCGAGCGCTCGTGCTGAAGAACCTACTATCTTGGAACCGTCGCAGGCATTTAAGTTCTCTGCGCGGCAAATATCTGACGCGGCACTTGAGATCGTTTACGACATTGTGCCGGGCTATTACCTGTATCGCGAGAAATTCAAATTTGTCGCCGAAGGTCCTGGCGTTCAACTCGGCAGCGCCGATATTCCACGCGGCAAGGTCAAGCAAGACGAATTTTTCGGCAAAGTCGAAACCATGCGCGATACAGTACGCATCACGCTGCCGTTTAAGCGCACAGGCAACCATGATTGGCGTGTGAGCGTGACGTCCCAAGGCTGCGCCGACGTGGGCGTGTGCTTTCCACCGAATATCGAACAAGTGGATATTAAGAACGGGGTTGCAAGGGTGACCACGCCCAGCGACACGGCAAGCGGATTTGCCGCGCTTGACGCGGCCACACCGTTGGGGAGCCAAGCCCTGCCCGTCGCCGCACAAAGGCCAGGGATAGCCAGCGTGCCCGCCGTCAAGTCGCCAGCGGTAGCGGAAAACGACCGCATGGCGGAATTGTTCAAGACGCAGAATTTCTGGGGCATTGTTGCATTCTTTTTCGTGGCGGGTTTGCTGTTGTCATTCACCCCCTGCGTGTTGCCGATGATACCCATCTTGTCTGGCTTGATCGTCGGCCAGGACACAGAGGTAAGCAAAGGCCGCTCGGGGGCGTTATCCATCGCCTTTGTGTTGGGTATGGCGGTTACTTATGCGATTGCGGGCGTTTTCGCCGGGCTGTCGGGCGCGATGTTGGCGAATTCGCTGCAAACCCCTTGGGTGTTAGGTGCCTTCGCGCTGGTTTTTGTCGCGCTGGCGTTGTCCATGTTCGGTTTCTATGAGCTGCAAATGCACGGGGCGCTCCAACATCGTTTGACGGCAAAATGCAACCAACTACCGGGCGGGAAATTCGCTGGCGTGACGTTGATGGGTGTGATTTCAGCACTCATCGTTGGCCCCTGCGTTGCCGCGCCGCTGGCCGGTGCATTAGGCTACATCAGCCAATCGCGGGATGTGGTGCTCGGCGGCACGGCGTTGTTTGTCATGGCTCTGGGCATGGGTGTGCCGCTGCTGGCGGTAGGGTTTTCCGCCGGTTCCGTGTTGCCGAAGGCGGGTCCCTGGATGGAAGCCGTGAGGCATTTCTTCGGGGTGATGTTGCTGGGGCTGGCCATTTGGCTTATTAC
>JBDSJK010000129.1:0-4682 GCA_039917535.1 Burkholderiales bacterium | reverse complement strand
GGGATAACATCAGCATCACGGTCGCGTTGATCCAGCCGATTGCGATGGAAGAGGGCCTCAGATTCGCGATTCGCGAAGGTGGACGAACCGTCGGCGCCGGCGTCGTCGCTAAAATTATTGAGTAATTCCTAGACGGAGTTTAGGCCAGTAGCTCAATTGGCAGAGTGACGGTCTCCAAAACCGTAGGTTGGGGGTTCGAAGCCCTCCTGGCCTGCCAGAATTTAAGTAAGCAAGCAGGAAAGTCCGCTAAACGGAATATATGAACGACAAAATAAAGTTGGCCGCTGGAGCGTTACTCGTCATAGCGGGATTGTTTGGTTATTACTATCTTGCCGCTCAGTCTTCTGTAGTACGGATCTTATCAGTGCTGTTGGGCATAGGTCTCGGGCTTTCCGTGGCCTGGTTGTCCGAGCCCGGCAAGCAGTTTGTGGGTTTCGCCCAAGAAGCTTGGACGGAAGCCAAAAAGGTCGTCTGGCCGTCGCGCAAAGAGACCATCCAAACTACCTTGGTCGTGTTTGGCTTAGTGGCTGTGATGGCGCTTTTCCTGTGGGCAGTCGATTGGGTTCTTTGGGAGCTATCTAAGCTTTTAGTTGGGCGGTCCGAATAATGGATAAGCGTTGGTATGTGGTTCATGCTTATTCGGGCTTCGAGAAAAGTGTGCAACGCAATTTGCTCGATCGCATTCAGCGCGCCGGAATGCAGGACAAATTCGGTGAAATTCTCGTGCCGGTTGAAGAAGTGATTGAAATGAAATCCGGCCAAAAGAGCATCACCGAG
Organism: Burkholderiales bacterium; assembly: GCA_039917535.1. Lineage (GTDB taxonomy): Bacteria > Pseudomonadota > Gammaproteobacteria > Burkholderiales > JALYOK01 > JBDSJK01. Next base: position 3,905 of record JBDSJK010000129.1, on the reverse strand, counting down.
CGAAAGTTTTTCCCAGGCTATCTGCTGGTGCAGATGGACATGACGGACGAAAGTTGGCATCTGGTCAAGAGCACGCCGAAGGTAACGGGGTTTGTCGGGGGTACGTCGACCAAGCCGACGCCCATCAGCGAAAAAGAAGTGCAGAACATTCTGCAGCAGGTGCAGGAGGGTGTTGAAAAGCCGAAACCCAAAGTGTTGTTCGAGGTGGGAGAGGCGGTTCGCGTTATCGAAGGGCCATTTACCGACTTCCACGGCAACGTCGAGGAAGTCAATTACGACAAGAGCAAGCTGCGCGTGTCGGTGCTGATATTTGGTCGCTCAACGCCCGTGGAATTGGATTTCGGGCAGGTTGAGAAGGCGTAATAAACAGTTTGAGACAGGTGAACTGCGCGGCAATACGGATGGCGTTCTCAGCGACATATGCCCGGAGAGGCCCGCCAATATTGGTTCTCCGGGCAGGTAGTAAATTACAAGCGTAGTTGATATTTGTTTAATGAGTCGAGCTAATTACCCACTAGGGGTGTTTAACGCACTCGGGGAGAGGTTTAAAAACCTCGCCATTACCCATCGTTAGGAGAGTAAAGTGGCAAAGAAAGTAGTCGGTTACATCAAGTTGCAAGTCCCGGCCGGCAAGGCGAACCCCAGCCCGCCTATCGGCCCGGCGCTGGGTCAGCGCGGCCTCAACATTATGGAATTCTGTAAAGCGTTTAATGCCCAAACCCAGGGTGTTGAAGTCGGCTTGCCCATACCCGTGGTGATTACCGCTTACGCGGACAAGAGTTTCACCTTCGTGATGAAGACGCCGCCGGCGACCATCCTCATTAAAAAGGCCTCGAAGATCGACAAAGGCAGCCCCAGGCCGCACACCGACAAGGTCGGCAAGATCACCCGTGATCAAGCGGAACAAATTGCGAAAACCAAAATGCCCGATCTCACCGCGGGGGATTTAGATGCGGCGGTGCGCACCATTGCCGGCAGCGCGCGCAGTATGGGCATAGAAGTGGAGGGAGTGAAATGAGCAAGTTATCGAAACGCCTCCAGGCGCTGGAAAAGGCCGTTGACCGCAACAAGACCTATGCCGTCACCGAGGCCTTGGACTTGGCGAAGAAAACCGCTACGGCCAAATTCGATGAATCCATCGACGTCGCGATCAATTTGGGCATAGACGCGAAGAAATCCGATCAAACAGTGCGAGGTTCCGTCGTACTACCGCGCGGTACAGGCAAGACCATGCGAATTGCCGTATTCGCCCAAGGCGCCAACGTCAAGGCGGCGCAGGATGCTGGCGCGGATATTGTCGGTTTCGACGACCTCGCCGAGAAGATCAAGGGCGGTTTCATGGACTTCGACGTGGTGATTGCCAGCCCCGACGCGATGCGCGTGGTCGGTCCACTCGGGCAGATTTTAGGTCCGCGTGGCCTGATGCCGAATCCTAAAGTGGGCACCGTCACGGCGAACATAGCGGAAGCGGTGAAAAATGCCAAAGCGGGCCAAGTTCAATACCGTGCGGACAAAGCCGGGATCGTTCAATGCACCATTGGCCGTGCTTCGTTTCCCCTGGAAGCGCTGCAGGAAAACCTCTCAGCACTGATCGGTGCAGTGAACAAATCCAAGCCGGCAACGTCTAAGGGTATTTACTTACGCAAGATCTCGGTGTCCAGCACCATGGGTGCGGGCATTCGTGTCGATCATACCAGCCTGGTAACTAGCCAGGCACAGTAGTTTGGGCTGCTGGCCGGTCGCCGTTTGGGCCGATCAGCAGGTTATCCAAGACCGTTGGTGTCCTGAGTAGCGTGATGGGTGAAATATATAGGCTTCATCCGGAATGATTGCTTAAGACTTAATAACCGGACAGATGGCGTGGAAGACAGGAAGATATTCTTGCTTTTCGCCATTGTCCGTGACCAACGCAGATGGCGTACCCATGCAAACTAGATATCGAGTGTGAGCTGTTAATGCAGTGGCAACGAGGTCTCCTGAATGCAAGGTCGCTATATTGAGTCAAGGGTGAAGATGGAAGGCGGAAAGATGAATGATTTTATTACTGCGGTTCATTCCTCGTCCTTCACTCCTCATCCTTTAACGAAAGAAGGAGAAAGGCCTTGAGTCTTAATTTGGAACAAAAGCAAGCGGTAGTGGCTGAAATCGCCACCAAGGTGAAATCAGCGCAGGCTATCGTGCTTGCGGAATATCGCGGCATCACCGTCGGCGATATGACGCAGCTTCGCGCCAAGGCACGTGCTGCCAACGTCTACCTGCGTGTGCTAAAGAACACACTGGCACGGCGTGCGGTCGCTGAAACGTCGTTTGCAGGCTTGTCCGACAGTATGGTCGGTCCGCTTGCTTACGGGATTTCCGAGGACCCGGTTGCGGTTGCCAAGGTGCTAAGTGATTTCGCCAAAGCGAACGATAAGTTCGTCATTAAAGGCGGCGCAATGGCTAATTTTGTGATGTCTAGCAAAGACATCAACAATTTGGCCACCTTGCCAAGCCGTGATGAACTGATCGCCAAGCTAATGGGCACCATGCAAGCGCCGATCGCCAAGTTCGTCCAGACTTTGAACGAAGTTCCGGCCAAATTTGTGCGTACGCTGGCCGCGGTGCGAGATCAGAAGCAAGCCGCCTAATTTTTACCATTTCAGTCTAATTATTCAGGAGTTTTAAATGGCTTTATCAAATGTAGAAATCCTCGACGCTATCGCCGCTAAGTCGGTTTTGGAGGTTTCCGAACTGATCAAGATGATGGAAGAGAAGTTTGGTGTATCCGCAGCGGCCACCGCTGTCGCTGTTGCTGCGCCCGCTGGTGCTGCCACCGCTGCCGTTGAAGAACAAACGGAATTCACCGTTATTCTAACCGGCGCCGGCGACAACAAAGTGAATACGATTAAGATCGTGCGCCAAATCACCGGCCTGGGTCTGAAAGAAGCAAAAGACCTGGTGGACGGCGCGCCGAAGGCCGTTAAGTAAGGTGTTTCCAAGGCCGACGCGGATGCGGTCGCCAAGCAGTTGATCGAAGGTGGCGCGACTGCTGAAGTTAAGTAGTACGCGGTAATGTTATACGCAGGCTGACGTCAACCACGTCGGCCTGCGGTTGTTTTTTGTAGTGGTGATATAGGTTTTTAATCGTGTGTATTGTCGGCTATTTGTTGGTATCGCGCGCTGTCCTAGGTAAAACAGATTGTTTTGCCAGCCTATTAGTTAATTCTAAAACGGAGTCTTCATGAGTTATTCCTTTACCGAGAAAAAACGCATACGCAAGAGTTTCGCGAAACGCGCGAGTGTGCTGGACATACCTTTTCTTCTCGCCACTCAACTCGATTCCTTCACCGAATTTCTTCAGGCGGGCGTCCCCGCTATGGAGCGCGCCAATCAGGGCTTGCAGTCTGCATTTACCTCGGTATTTCCTATCGTCAGCCATAGCGGCAACGCGCGTCTGGAATATGTCAGCTTCGCGCTCGGTGTGCCGCCGTTCGACATGCTGGAGTGCCAACAGCGCGGCTTGACCTACGCGTCGCCGTTGCGCGCCAAGGTACGCCTGACTATTATGGATCGGGAAGCTTCCAAGCCCACGATCAAGGAAGTGAAGGAACAAGAAGTTTACATGGGCGAGATTCCGTTGATGACCTCAACCGGCTCGTTCATCATCAACGGTACTGAGCGTGTGATCGTGTCACAGTTGCATCGCAGCCCCGGCGTGTTCTTTGAGCACGATCGTGGCAAGACCCACTCATCGGGAAAACTGCTGTTTTCGGCACGCGTGATTCCCTACCGCGGTTCCTGGCTGGATTTTGAATTTGATCCGAAAGATTATCTTTACTTCCGTGTAGATCGGCGCCGCAAAATGCCGGTCACCGTATTGCTCAAGGCGTTGGGTTACACGCCGGAGCAAATCTTGGCGAACTTTT
>JBDSJK010000128.1:0-7865 GCA_039917535.1 Burkholderiales bacterium | reverse complement strand
CAATTCGCACATGCGCGAAACTTTAGGCAAATCATTGTCCGTCAGCGTAATCTTGAAATCCAGCGCTAACATACGATTCAACTGCGTACCTGCTTTTGTACCGTGGTAGACGCTGGACAGATGCTCTATGGGCTGATCCGGCCGCACACGTGCCAAAAAGTCCGCTGAAAAAACCTTAGCAATTCCAAATCGATCAAGCAAATTGTAGGTTTCAAGTCGCGCCGGCATGGACACCTTTGCTTGTTCCACATAGCTTTTGACTTTGCGCAACGGTGCGATATTGTCCATACCCGGGACATTGAATAAGACCGGCTCTAACAAGCTTTTTAGAAAACCAGGGACGCGATCATAGTGGGCAAAAACATGTTGCTTGGCGTAACGCTCGTTGCCGCCAAAGAGCTCATCCCCGCCGTCACCCCCCAACAATTTGCGGATACCGTCTTGTTGCGCGAACCGTGCACAAAAAAAAGTAGGAACAGCCGACGAATTACCAAAAGGTTGATCGTAAACCTGCGCGATGCGTGGAATTGCTTCCGCGACATCGGCCGGTGTTACATAGTATTCGTGGTGATCCGTCTTGAACTGCTTCGCGGCAATACGCGCGTATTCCATTTCGTCATATCCGGCCGCCTCAAAACCTATGGAATAGGTCCGCGCTGGTGCACCACTGACTTCGCCCAGCAGCCCCGCGATCGTCGAGCTATCGGTTCCACCACTTAGAAAACAACCGCATGCCTCACTCTCAGATGTCGTCTTAACCGCGTTGCGCAACGCATCGATAAAGCCCTGCTTGAGCTCAGTAAAGGGCGCCTTCTCTTGCTCCCTAAAGACTGGCACCCAGTAGGTTTGCAACGCTAGTTTTTCATTTTGAAAAGTCAGACTTTCTCCCGCAAGCAAACGTCGCACACCAGCATAAACCGTGTCGGGACCAGGAATGACGTGAAAATACACATAGCTAAAAATCGCCTGTGGGTCCAACTCCAGATCCTTGTCGCTACCCTGAACCAATGCGTCCAACGTAGACCCGAACATCAACCCTCCGGCGGTAGAGCGGAACACGATAGGATGGGTCGCAAAACGATCGACCGCCAAGTAAAGCGAGCGTTGCTCTCGGTCAATCACGGAAATCGAGTATTGCCCCGTGAGATGCTTTGCGAGATCGTCCCGCCAGCGCCGATATCCTGCGGCTAACGCCGCGATTAACCCGCGTTGACGAGCAACATCCGCCAATTCACGATCGGGAAAGCCCGGCACACCGGCAAAGGCAATCAAAAATGAGTTATCTTCACCGGCAAACGGAGTTGGTGCCAATCCCGCAGCGGCAAGTTGGCACCACGCTGCGCCTTGAGTCTGCGCGACGGCGCCATCAAAACGACCCAGCGTCCCAGCCATGCTAACGATATTAGGTGCTTGCCCATCTTGCTTATGGTCAATCCAACCACATAGTCCAGCCAATTAGTTCTCCCTAGCTCTGAGTTTTCGCGACCTGCTTGCCTGAATTAAGCGGCCTATTTCTGCAATATCAGACGCGTGTGTCATTACATAGGCATTTCGACTCTTTTGGATTTTCTCTTCCCAATCGTCGAGATTGGCGTCATTCAACAAAATACCGAAGTCTTCGGGCAACACCCGAGCACTGTCCTGATATTTAAACATTCGATCCAAAATCAGGTCACCAACAAACTTCTTGTAGTGTCGCGGCTCCCAGTAATATTTCATCTGCGTATCGTGATCTTCGCCTGACGGAAGTTGCTCTGTGGTGATGATGTTATAGGAACTAAAATCCCATAGCGGAAAAGGGGGATAGTGATTACCTGCCTCCTCGGTTACAACGTTCACAATTTCACGCCGCCACTTTCGACTTGCATCGCTTTGACCCAACTGCTGTTCGATCTCCATTGCCCACGTGTGTACGGGATGAATAAACAATCGTAGATCAATTCTGTTGGCGCGGCAAAAATCCAATATCTGACGAAAGTAGCCAAATGCAATCTTAGGATCCATGGGTTCCTCGGCATGGTTCGCCAGCTGCGCCGCCATTTCGCGGCGAAAATTCCTCAGAGATCCGCCTGCTTTTTTTACGGCATAGTCTGCGCTTTCTGGTAACCGCATACCATCGGCGCGAAACTGAATACTGACGGGCTGATGCTGGTTCATTACGGTGTTTATCGAGGTTGAGAGCGTATCTAGCGACATAAGTGTTCGAACAATGTTCAACACGGGGTATAAGTTTTTTCTACCAACTGGAGCCGTAGCTAGTATGTCTTCATCAAAGCCTGACTCGGACTCGGAGGTGAACATATTTCTGTCCAGTCCCAAAATCGCCAGCTTAATAGGCGCTAGCTGATGGGCGTGTTGCAGGTAACGAAGAGCTTCATAGAGTGTGCCGCCCGGTAAGCCTATGTTATAAATACTGCTGGAATACTGCCGTAGAACTGGATGCCGTGGATCAAGAGCAACTTCAACGCGCGAATTCCCCACCATAACCACTTCCGGCAAAGCCTGGCGCAATTGGAATGCTTTGGTGAGACGCATTTGCTTGGCAATCTCTGTCTTAACAAAATTTACCCCGGTGATTTTTGGGCTTGGAAAAATATCGAAAGGATCAACCAGAAAGTTAATGGCAACGACCACCCATAGCGCTATGAATCCCAGCCCAATAACCTTCTTCGTATAAGACCAAGAGTCACGCATGTCGCTCAGAACTGAAAATACAGGAACTCACTGACGCGAGACATTCCAAGTATGCCCCAGGCCAACATTACCGCCATCAACACTGCCCATTTGCCGGTAGGAGCCCAAGCCAAACTTTGTTTGGATACACCCCAATTCTCGCTTTTTAATTGGCTAGCCAATGCAGGTTCGTAGTTACGCATCAACTGCTGAGTGTTCGGCAACCACCAAACAAAAACAAGACAACCCACTATCCAAAGCAATTGACTGGGCAACTTGAATAGTGGGCCGACATCCCCGAATGTGATACGCCACATCTCAAAGTAGCTTTGCATGCCCGGACCAACAAGCTTGCCAATAATCGACGGTAACACAACACCGTTTGAACCAAACATAGATGCGAGCATTGCTGTCGCCGCATGATAGTCGTGGGCACGGAAAAACACCCACGCTACGACCACTGCAATGAAGGTGATAGCAACACCCGCCGGTTTCCCCCAAGGGGACCGGCGTGAAAATTCACCGAAGATTCTCTTACGCAACGCCTGCCAGCCATGATTTATGACAAGGTAGAAGCCATGCAAAGCACCCCAAATAACGAATGTCCATCCCGCACCGTGCCATAGCCCACCGAGAACCATCGTCAGCGCAAGATTGATGTAACGACGTGTAATCCCATGGCGATTACCGCCGAGGGCAATATACAAATAATCGCGCAGAAAACGCGACAAAGTCATATGCCAACGACGCCAGAAATCGATGATATTGACAGCCTTGTAGGGCGAGTCAAAATTGAGCGGCAGTTTGATATTGAATAGCCGAGATAACCCGATGGCCATGTCCGAATATCCTGAAAAATCGAAATAGAGTTGGAAGGTGTAAGCCAATGCACCGCCCCACGCCTCGAACATAGTCAGTGCATTTCCATCGGCAGCGGATGCGAAAACCGGGCTCGCGTAAACGGCAATACCATCAGCTAACACTACTTTCTTGAATAAGCCGATCGCAAAGATGGTGAGCCCAACTGCAATATTTTCGCTATTAATTCGATAGGTGTTTGAAAGTGCAAACTGAGGCATCATTTCCTTATGATGCAATACAGGCCCGGCAATTAGATGCGGGAAATAGGTCACGAATAACACGTAGTGAATGGGGTTATATTCCTTGACCTTACCTTGATAGGTGTCGACCAGGTAGGCGATCTGGGTGAAGGTGAAAAACGAGATCCCCAAGGGTAGAACGATATTCGCAATTTGCCAGTCCATTCCGATGAATGCGCGAGCATTGGCGACAAAAAAGTTCGCGTATTTGAAATAGGACAAAGCCGCAAGATTAGCAGTCAGCCCAACGATTAGCCATCGCTTTTTGTTAGCAATACTCTCGGCGATGCGCAAACCTAAGAAATAATTACACGCGATGGATCCCAGTAACAAAACCACATAAACCGCGTTCCACCACATGTAAAAGGTCAACGATGCCAGTACTAGCCATGCTGCCGCCCATTCACTATGGCGAGCACCAATAATAAAAAAGCCCAGTAATGTGACAGGCAGGAAAACAAAAAGGAACCCCAGCGAATTAAACAGCATGGTCGACTAAGTCGCAGCCTAAACTAACATCTCTATCGAAGCGGGGTGACTCAAAAATGCGCTGGGACTAGCGGTCGGGCCGTAAGCTCCCGATTGGAATACAGCGACGAGATCACCCACTTCTGCTCGGGCAAGCTCCATTTTGTCTCCGAGTAAATCCAGCGGCGTGCAAAGTGGCCCCACCACGGAGGCGGTTTCACGTTCAGCGGAGTTCATGCGGTTGGCTATGGCTACGGGATAATTTTTCCGGATGACCTGGCCAAAGTTGCCTGACGCGGCCAACTGATGGTGCAACCCGCCATCGGTCACAAGAAACACATGGCCGCGGGAAATTTTTCGATCAATCACCTTGCTTACGTAAATGCCGGCTTCACCGACCATGTATCGACCCAGTTCAATCACAAGTTGCGCTTCGGGCAAGCGACGGTTGGCTTCCGGCACAAGCCGACTCAAGTTCGCGCCTACGACAGCAAGATCCAACGGCACGTCGCCTGGGAAATAGGGTATGCCAAACCCGCCACCTATATTGAGCAACTTGACCGCCTCCGGCGCAAACTCCGCCAAACGATAGGCCAGTTCGAGGGTTTTTTCCTGTGCTTCTTGAATCGCCTCGGCGCGCAGGTTTTGTGATCCGCTGTAAATGTGAAAGCCTTGGAAATCGAGCGCCAAAGCCTTCATTCGGCTTAACATCTCGGGAACGGTTTCCGCATCGACGCCGAATTGCTTAGGGCCGCCGCCCATTTTCATGCCGGAGGATTTAAGTTCGTAATCCGGATTCACTCGCACAGCAACGCGCGGTTTAATGCCTATCGAACCACCAATGGCCGCAGCGGTTTCCATTTCGCGGGGCGATTCGAGATTAATGGTAATCCCCGTGGCGATGGCGGCGGTCAACTCCCGTTCGGTCTTGCCCGGCCCGGCAAAGCTAATCAAACCCGGCTTCGCACCCGTATCCAGAGCAACCCGGAGCTCGTTGCCAGACGCCACATCCAGCCCATCCACCAGGCCGGCCATGTGCTGCACCACGGCGGGCATCGGGTTCGCTTTCATTGCGTAGTGGAGATGAATTTCCGCCGGGATGTGTTTGCGTAGCAGCGCGACACGCTCGCTCAACATGCGGCGGTCGTAGGCAAAAAACGGCGTTTGACCCGCCCTCGCTGCGAGCCGGGTAACGGATATCCCATTTACTTGCAGAAGTCCGTCTTCGACTTGCCAATGGGCGAGGGGCGCATGTACTGGCTTACTTGATACGGTCACGCCGGTGCTCCCTGGAACATATCTTGCACTTCCTGGGCTAGGGCTTTGCGGTCGATCTTACCATTGGGATTACGTGGCAGACTTTCGGCGCGGGTCAGAATTTTGTGGGGCACCATGAACGCGGGTAGTTCGCGCTTGGCTAGCGCCAGCAACGTACCCGGCGCAAGTTCTGTCGATGGCTTATTCATTACCACCACGACTATCGCTTGGCCCAGTGTTGGATGCGGGACGCCGAACGCGGCAACTTCTGCCACCAATCCGGTGCCATAAATTACCTCTTCAACTTCCGTCGGGCTCACTCGATAGCCGGAGGTTTTGATCATTTCATCGCGCCGACTGACAAAATATAAATAGCCCTCATCATCGCGCCGAACCGTGTCACCGGACCAGACCACCAATTCTGGAATAACCAGCCCGCCCAATTGGCCGGGCGCAGGTTTGAAACGCTCGGCTGTTTTCTCGACATCATTCCAATAGCCTAAAGAGACATGCACACCGCGATGCACCAATTCGCCGGGCTCATTCGCCGCGCATTCCGTGCCGTCTTCGCGCACCACAAGAATCTCCGCGTTGGGAATCGCTTTGCCCATGGAATCGGGCCGCTTATCCACTTGATCCGGCGACAAATAGGTCGAGCGAAACGCCTCGGTCAAGCCGTACATGAGGAATGGTTTGGTTTTGGGCAACGCCGACCGCAACGCATTCAGTGTCGGCGTCGGCATGTGGCCACCGGAATTGGTGATATAGCGCAAATGATCGACTGCGGATTCCGGCCATGGTAGCTGCGCAAGCTGCACCCAAAGTGGCGGCACAGCCGCAAGGCCCGTGATACGGTGTTCAGCAACCGCCTTGATTACGTCGCGGGGAAACAGATAATTCATCAACACCGCCGTGCCGCCGACTAAGAACGAGGTTGTGATCTGATTCAAGCCGTAGTCAAAGGAGAGCGGCAAAACGGAAAGAATCTGATCACTGGCGGTGAGTTCAAGATACTGAGCCACACTTTTTGCGCCCGCAACGATGTTGCGGTGAGACAGGACTACCCCTTTAGGTTTGCCGGTGCTGCCCGAGGTATAAAGAATAGCCGCCATGTCCCCGTCGATCACATCATGCACGGGAAGGCTGCTTCGGACGGCGAGTAGCTGCGCCCACGTGAGTATTTCCCAGCGTTCTGAGCTTGGTGCCTCACTGCCTGAATCGACAACGACTATAGTTCGCAAGTCGGGGCAATGGGCTGCAAGCGCAGGGATGAGCAATTTCAGGCGCTCGTCCGAAGTCACCAAGGTCCGGACATTGCAATCGGTGAGAATGTACGCAACCTGCTCCGGTTTCAGCAATGGGTTAACCGGAACGAACACACCTCCGGCAGTAGCCGCGCCGAATACGGCGGTCACGGTCTCGAACCGCTTCTCCAGATAAACCCCAACCCGATCGTACCGTTGCAGACCGGTAGCAAGCAGTCCCTGCGAGCAAGCAAGCACTTGCTCCGCAAGTTCAGGGTACGACAGCCGCTTTCCTTGATAGGCCAGCGCTTCACCATTAGATCTGACTGCAGTCGTTAGCAGTAAATCATGCACCAATTCAATCAAATTTTCCTCGATACAGTTGTCGGCCTGGAGTCGTCCCTTACACCAATTCCAAGGCCAAAACGATAATTGCGCATAGCCCTTTGAATTCACTAATGATTACTTGCACGCGCTAAAAATTAAGTTCGGTCTACATTGTTTACTATGCCACTAGTTCAGTGCGTTTGAGGTGAGTGCGGTTGTTAACCCACATTTCCCTAAACGGCCGGGTAGCCTGACTTACCTCGTAACAAATTCTAGGCTGCAGACGGAGTTTTTCCAAGCCAGAATGCTAGCTCGCGCAAAAAGATATGCTATAACGCAGTAATTCCAAACCCAGCCCCGTTTTTATGACTGTAGTCGAAGATATCAAGACCATGTTAGCGGACGTACTGAGCCTTGGCGCGCGCAAGAACCAGCTTACGGAAGCTACGCCGCTTATTGGCAGCATACCCGAACTCGACTCCATGGCGGTCGTCAACGTGATTACCGCTCTCGAAGATCGCTTCGGCATTAGTGTCGAAGACGACGAAATCAGCGCGGATACTTTCGCGACGCTTGGAAGTTTAGTTGCTTTTGTCGAGAATAAGCTCGGCACTTAGTGTCGTTCGCAGTTCTTTCCGCCTCGCTCTAGCAACTGAGTCACTGGGTTAGCCGAGTATAAATCGACCAAAAAGTCAACCGTATGTGTTGACATTAACGAGTACCCTTAATGCTGCTGCTCCCCATGCTTCAAAGCCTTGGTTCACGCCACCCATCGCTACCCGTTGAGAGCATCGCC
>JBDSJK010000127.1:0-10892 GCA_039917535.1 Burkholderiales bacterium | reverse complement strand
AAATACTCGTGGAGAGCGGTCAGCCGGTCGAGTATGGACAGCCGCTTTTTGTCGTCGGCTAGCAGGTTGATGGAAAACTACTGCGCGAAGCCAGAAGGGTCCCGCGATTAACCTGACCTTTCATGTTTGAAAAAATCCTCATTGCCAATCGCGGCGAAATCGCCTTGCGCATTCAGCGCGCCTGTCGCGAACTGGGCATCAAAACCGTTGCCGTTCACTCGGAAGCGGATGCAGACGCGAAATACGTCATGCTCGCGGATGAGTCCGTTTGCATCGGCCCTCCCCCTTCCAGCGCAAGTTATCTCAACGTGCCGGCGATCATCAGCGCAGCGGAAGTGACGGACGCGGAAGCCATCCATCCCGGTTACGGATTTCTATCGGAAAACGCGGATTTTGCCGAGCGGGTCGAGAACTCGGGCTTTGTTTTCATCGGCCCTCGCGCGGACACCATACGCCTCATGGGCGATAAAGTGAGCGCTAAAGATGCGATGAAAAAGGCAGGTGTACCCGTGGTGCCCGGCTCTGAAGGCGCCTTGCCGGACGATCCCAAGGAGATCAAACGCATCGCGGCACAGGTCGGCTATCCGGTTATCATTAAGGCGTCTGGCGGCGGCGGCGGGCGCGGCATGCGCGTGGTGCATACGGAGGCAGCGCTGGTTAACGCCGTGCAAATGACGCGCACGGAAGCGCAAACGGCCTTCGGCAATCCCACGGTTTACATGGAAAAATTTCTGGAAAACCCGCGCCATGTGGAAATTCAGATACTGGCCGATCAATTCAAAAACGCCGTGTATCTCGGCGATCGCGATTGCTCCATGCAGCGCCGCCATCAAAAAATTATCGAGGAAGCACCCGCACCCGGCATCAAAGATCGCATCAAGGATCGCATTGGCGCTCGTTGTGCCGACGCTTGCCGGCGCATCGGCTACCGTGGCGCGGGTACGTTTGAGTTCCTGTACGAGAATGACGAGTTCTATTTCATTGAAATGAATACGCGGGTGCAGGTCGAGCACCCGGTCACGGAATTAATCACGGGAATTGACATTGTCCAGGAACAGATCCGCGTGGCGGCGGGCGAACGGCTGCGCTATAAGCAGCGCGACATTGTCTATCGCGGCCATTCCATTGAATGCCGTATTAATGCGGAAGATCCCTACACCTTTGTGCCCTCTCCGGGGAGGATCACTCAATACCACGTGCCAGGCGGACCGGGCATCCGCGTTGACTCTCACATCTATCAAAACTACGTCGTGCCGCCCTATTACGATTCGCTGATCGGCAAAGTGATCGCCCACGGCGACACCCGCGAGCAAGCCATTGCCCGGCTGCGCATTGCCCTGTCGGAAATGATCGTCGAAGGCATCAAGACCAATATTCCACTGCACCAGGAACTGCTCATGGACAGTGCTTTCCTGAAGGGCGGCACGAGTATTCACTACCTTGAAGAAAAATTGGCCTTGCGCAAGAAAGGCAAGGGTTAGTTTCGGTATTGAAACCGTGAGTTGGATCTCGGTCGCAATTAATACTACGGCAGAAAGCGCCGAGCCACTCAGCGACGCATTGCTGGAAGCCGGTGCACTATCCGTGACCGTCACCGATGCGGCGGACGGTGCTTTTGCGGAGCAGCCCATCTTCGGCGAGCCGGGCGAATTCGTTGGCTATTGGAATGACTGCATCGTTACTGCATTGTTTACGCCAGAATTTGATGTGACGTCGGCATTGAGCGAGGCCAGCGAGGCCAGCGCTCTAGCGCCCATTCCCACTTACCAAACCAGCCAGATCGACGAACAAGATTGGGTCAAACTCACGCAAAGCCAATTCTCGCCGATCCAAATATCAGCGCGCCTGTGGGTGGTTCCGTCGTGGCACAATGCGCCCGATCCCCAGGCGATCAATTTGGTTCTCGATCCGGGGCGGGCGTTTGGCACCGGCAGCCACCCGACTACGTTGCTGTGTTTGCGTTGGTTGGATAGCCACATCCGCGGTGGTGAAACTGTACTGGACTACGGCTGCGGCTCGGGCATCCTCGCCATCGCCGCAGTAAAACTGGGTGCAGGTCTTGCAGTGGGCACAGATATAGATCCAATCTCCATCGAGGTCGCAGAGCAAAATGCCTTGGAGAACCGCACCCCTATTGAATTTTTACTACCTATCTATGTTCCATCGACGCAGTTCGACGTGACCGTCGCCAATATTCTCGCCAACCCGCTGAAGATGCTGGCGGACATCGTTGTCGGGCGGACGCGACCGGGTGGCTGGATCGTGCTGTCAGGCATCTTAAAAAGTCAAGCGACCGATGTAATCGGCCATTACGGGCCCGCAGTGGCGCTAGAAATCGTCGGTGAAGAATCCGGCTGGATCTGCCTCGCCGGGCTAAAAAAATCGTGAAGAAAGTCACCACCACCTGCCCGTCGTGCGGGGCAAGCTTTCGCGTCACGCCGCAGCAACTCGGTGCGGGGCAAGGGCAGGTGCGCTGCGGCCAGTGCAACACCTTGTTCAACGGCCTGGAGTCGTTGAACATGGCCGACAAAAGTCAAACTGCAATCGTTACTGGGTCCGCGCCGCTTATCGAATCTGACGTGCCCACTGCGAGCAGCACGGAGACCTTCACTCTGCCACCGCCGGAAGACGACGTCACGAACGATTCCGATGCGCCGGTGCTCTACCTGCCCGGTGTGCAGCGCGGTGCAGGCAAGCATCGTGGCCGCTGGGTTGTCGGCTGCGCCACGTTGGCGCTATTGCTGCTCGGCCAGTTGAGCTTCCACTTCCGTGATGTGGCCGCTCGCGAAATGCCGTTGCTGAAGCCTTACCTGACGACCTTTTGCGGTGTGTTTGGCTGTGAACTTTCGTTGCTGCGCGATGCGAACTTGATTACCATCGAATCATCGGACCTCAAGCAACGGCCTGATCGCCCGCAAGAAATCAGCGTTGCCGCGCTGCTACGCAATCGCGCCGGCTATGCAATGGCTTACCCGGCACTGGAACTCACTTTGACAGACGCCGCTGACCAGGCAATGGTGACTCGTATTCTTCAGCCGCAAGACTACCTCGACACTCCCACCGATGTAGCCCTAGGCATCGCGCCACTCGCAGAAGTGGGCGTGAAGCTACGCCTTGAGTTGGCCAATGTCAGCGCAGTCGGCTATCGTCTTTATCTCTTTTATCCCTGAAAGATTTGCTCCGTGGCCAATGTAATCGAAGACTACCGTTACACCGCCGCCCGCCAATGGAGCGCCATCGAACCAAGCGATATTGCCGCAGTCGGCATTACGGACTTCGCCCAAAAAGTGCTGAGTGACATGGTATTTGTCGAGTTTCCCAAAATCGGCCAAGCCGTCACCAAAGACGGAGCCTGTGCGGTGGTTGAGTCGGTCAAATCCGCAAGTGACGTCTACGCGCCGCTGTCGGGAAGCGTCACCAAAGTGAACGCTAACATTCAAAATTCACCCGAATTGATCAACCACACGCCCTACGAAACCTGGTTGTTCAAAATCAAAATTTCACAACCGACGGAGTTGAATACGCTGCTCACTGCGTCGACCTACCAAGCTTTGACCGATCAAGAAGCAAGCTAATTGGCTGGTTTTCGCTTAAAATTTGACCTCACCTACAACCGTAGCTCATCCAGGAATAATTTATGGCAACCGTCACCCTCAAAGGCAATCCCGTCAACGTCGCGGGTCATTTCCCAAAAACCGGCGAAACCGTGCCCGATTTCAGCTTAACCGCAAAAGACTTAAGCGATGTCTCCCTCGCCAGCTATGCTGGGAAGCGCAAAGTCTTGAACATCGTGCCGAGCTTGGATACACCGACCTGTGCCACATCCACCCGCGTCTTTAACCAAAAAGCCAGCAGCATGAACAATGCCGTGGTGTTAGTGATCGCTGCGGACCTGCCGTTCGCCATGAGCCGTTTCTGCGGCGCCGAAGGTTTAGAGAACGTCACCACACTGTCGACTTTTCGCAGCAAAGACTTTCATGGTAAATATGGCGTCGATATCACCGACGGCCCGCTGCGCGGCTTGACGGCTCGCGGTGTGGTTGTACTCGACGAAAACAACAAGGTTAAACATTCAGAACTGGTGTCCGAAATCGCGCAAGAACCCAACTACGACGCCGCGCTAGCCGCATTGAAATAAGCAGACCAGCCGCCGCAACGTGAACGAAACGCGAAGCGAAAGTCCGCACAAGGGGCGATCCGGATTGGATCGCCTCTGGCGGGCATTGGGTTATTCCATCGAAGGGCTAACGGCTGCGTTACAGTATGAAGACGCGTTCCGCCAAGCGCTGATTCTCGCGGTCATCCTTGTCCCCGTGGCGTGGTTCAGCCATGTGTCTAACGCCAGTAAAGCGTTGCTGATCGCGTGTGTGGTGCTGGTGCTTATTGTTGAACTCATCAATTCGGCGATTGAAGCCGTGGTTGATCGGGTATCGCTTGAGGATCATCAGCTATCAAAACGCGCCAAGGACATGGGCAGCGCGGCGACTTTCTTGACGATCTTGAACGTGATCGTGGTCTGGAGCATTGTATTGTTTTGCACATGAGCGCCGCGACACATGCGTGACTAGACATGGAAACCAACTCATCTCAATCTGCCGGTAATGCGGTTGCTCATTGTGACGTGCTAATCATCGGCGGCGGCCCGGCGGGATCGACGGCCGCCGCGCTGCTTGCCCAACGCGGCAAACAGGTGGTGTTGCTTGAAAAAGCGCATCATCCGCGCTTTCACATCGGTGAGTCTTTACTACCGCTGAACATGCCGTTGTTCGACAAGCTGGGCGTCACGCAGCAAATCAGCGCGATCGGCATGCCCAAATATGGCGCGCAATTTGTCTCGCCGGACCATAACAAGGAAGTCAGCGTCGAATTCGCTGACGCCATGGATAAATCGTTCCCTTATTCTTACCAAGTGCGGCGCTCGGTATTTGATCACGTTTTGATCAAAAACGCAGCCGCCAAGGGTGCACATGTATTTGAGGGCCACCGCGTCACTCACGTGGAACTCAACGGCGCCGACGGCGCGCGGGTGACCGCGCAAGACGAGCAGGGCCAGACCCAGCAATGGCACGCGCGCTACCTCGTCGATGCGTCGGGACGGGATACTTTTCTCGCCAACAAATTCGACCTTAAGAAAAAAAATTCTAAGCACAACAGCGCGGCGTTGTTTGGGCATTTTGAAGGCGCCACGCGGCTGCCCGGCAAAGCCGAGGGGAACATTACGATTTTTTGGTTCGATCACGGCTGGTTCTGGTTCATCCCCCTGCAGGATGGCACCACCAGCGTTGGCGCGGTGTGTTGGCCCTATTACCTGAAGGCGCGCAAGACTAGTCCGACCCAGTTTCTGCTCGATACCATCGCTTTATGTCCAGGAGTCGCGGAGCGACTGAAGCATGCGACACTGGTTGGTGAAGCGACGGCAACCGGCAACTATTCTTATCAATCGAAGCGCATGGTGGGGGAGGGCTATTTGTTGCTTGGCGACGCTTACGCTTTCATCGACCCGGTGTTCTCGACGGGTGTATTTCTCGCGATGAATAGTGCCTTTCTTGGCGCGGAAACCATCGCTACTTGTCTTGACCAGCCACAACGCGCCGCGCAAGCCATGCGGCAATTCGACACCACGATACGCAACGCTCTCAAGACGTTTTCATGGTTCATCTATCGTGTCACTACGCCAACCCTGCGCGACCTATTCATGGCGCCGCGCAACGTGTTTCGCGTCCAAGAAGCCATGCTCTCGCTGCTCGCTGGCGACGTATTCCGCGATACACCGATTCGATCCCGCCTCTCATTTTTCAAAGGTATCTATTACCTCAACAACTTGATGCACCTCAAACGCAGCTTTGCCGCCTGGCGACGGCGCAAGCTCATGATTCGCGATCCGCGTAGCGAAATTGCCGCGGGCTGAAGAGGGCGCTCGCTGGTTTTCGCAAAGGAAAGCCGCGCGAACCTCAGTTAGAATAATAACAGGAGAAAAATATGCGTAGAGTTGCAATGACGGTCGCGTTGCTTGCGGTTGCTATAAATAGTTTGACCGCCCACGCCGATCAATTGCCGTTATGGGAGGCAGGCGTCGGTATCGCAGCAATCAATTTTCCGGATTACCGCGGTTCCGAGGAGCGCCAGTCTTATTTGCTTCCCGTTCCTTATTTCGTCTATCGCGGTGATTTTTTGAAGGTCGACCGGCAAAAAATACGCGGGCTTTTCTTTACCCGCGATTGGGCGGAACTCGATATGAGTTTCAGCGGCACGGTGCCGGTAAAAAGCGATAAGAACGATGCCCGGCGCGGCATGGTGGATCTCGACCCGACCTTTGAAGTGGGTCCGACCTTCAATATGCATCTTTTCAAGAGTAAAGACAGCAACATGGAATTGGATTTACGTCTGCCTTTGCGCACGGTTTTCTCAACGGATTTTTCGAATCTGCATCAAGCCGGCTGGACCTTTGAGCCCAAGCTCAACGTAGACTTGCGCAATACTTGGCTCGGCCCCGGTTGGAACCTCGGTTTGTCCGCGGGGCCGCTATTTGGCACGCGGAAATATCATCAATATTTTTTTGGCGTCGATAGCCAGTACGCCACCGCTGATCGCCCAGCCTACCACGCTAAATCCGGTTACGGCGGAACGCAACTGTTAGCCGCCGTCAGCAAGCGTTACGACAAATTCTGGGTCGGCGGCTTCGTTTCGTGGACGAATTTACAAGGTGCGGCCTATGAAGACAGCCCGCTCATCAAGCAAACGCAAAACTTCGCCATGGGCATCGCGGTTTCTTGGGTGTTTAAAGAATCGAGCACCACAGTTGAAGCGAAAGACTAATCCTTGAGCCGCTCAACAATCGGTGCCGGCGAACAACCCCAGCGTAGCTCATCGCGCATGAAATGGTTGTGGTTGCCCGTCGAGTACGTGCAAATCTACGGCGCATTCTTCCTGTTCGGCGCCGGCGGACTGGCTTGGGGTCTGATCAGCATGCTGCTCTACCCTGTGCTGCCGCGAGCGTTCGGCACAAAGATCGGCCAGAAGGGAATCCAACGCTTGTTCCGCCTTTACCTTTGGCTGGTCACCAAGCTAGGCACGTTCCGAGCGGACTTGAGCGCGCTCGATGTGCTAAAGGATGAAAAGGGGCTAATCCTTGCCCCCAACCATCCGACGTTACTCGACGCGGTGCTAGTTCTTTCGCGCATGCCTTCGGCGGTTTGTATTATGAAATCGGAACTTTGGGACAACATTTTCCTCGGCGGTGGCGCGCGGCTGGCGGGCTACATCCGCAATGACACCCCGGTCGATATGATCCGCAAGTCCGCTGAAGCATTGAAGGGCGGCGCGCAGTTGCTGGTGTTCCCCGAAGGCACGCGGACGCGCAAGAAACCCGTCAATACTTTCAAAGGCGGCTTCGCGCTCATCGCCAAGCAGGCGGGCGTGCCGGTGCAAACCATTTTCATCGACGCGGAGAATCCTTGCCTTAGCAAAGGCTGGCCGCTTTGGAAAAAACCCGAGATGCCGGTGATCTATCGCGCCCGGCTCGGTAAGCGTTTCGAAGTCAGCGGCGACGTAAAGACCTTTGTCGACGATTTAGAAGAATATTTTCGCAACGAGTTAGGCACGCCGCGATGACCGCGACGTCACGCTCCCATCTGGTCATTATCCCGAGCTACAACACCGGCGCGAAAGTGATCGACACGGTGCGCGCGGCGCGGCAACGCTGGTCGCCCGTATGGATAGTGGTGGACGGCAGCACGGACGGCACCGAGCAACTGTTGCATGAGTTTGCACAGCAACATGCCGGCGTGGAAATATTCGTGCTGCCGGAAAATCGCGGCAAGGGCGCGGCGGTGTTATTTGGTTTGCAGGAAGCCGCCAAACGACGCTACACGCACGCGCTCACTTTAGATGCCGACGGCCAGCATCCGGCGGCGAAAATACCCGAATTTATGGCGTGCTCGATTGCCAATCCGAATGCGCTGATCCTGGGTTTGCCGCAATTCGACGCAAGCGCGCCAAGCTTGCGCGTGCGCGGCCGCAAAGTGTCCAACTGGTGGGCCAATCTGGAAACTTGCTGGCAAGGCATTGGCGATTCGTTGTTTGGCTTTCGCGTTTATCCTATCGCACCCTTGCTAGACATCATGCAGCGACACCATTGGATGCGGCGTTTCGATTTCGACGTGGAAGCCGCGGTGCGTCTAGTCTGGCGTGGTATCACACCCATTAATATTCCGGCGCCTGTGCAATATTTCAGCGCCGACGAAGGCGGCGTGTCGCATTTTAATTACCTGCGCGACAATGCCTTGCTGACCTGGATGCACCTGCGTTTGTTCACGGGATTTCTGCTGCGATTGCCGTATTTGCTCAAGCGAAAATTCGCCGCGCGCAATTCGCCTGCCACAAGGACCTAGCCGGAGAGCCAAGCAGGACGTGCCTCTCAGCGCAGGCATTGCCAGGAGCCGCTCCCCGCTTGGCTCGTGGCCATTCCAGTTGTATTTGAACGTTCAATTCGTCCCGACTCCAGCTGTTCAATCACCGGCCAAAGTTTCCCAGCACCAGACATTTAATCTTGCTCTACTTTACTTCGTTTGATATCATGATATCGATTATTTTTCACCGGGGTAGATGATGGCCCAATTTGTTGTTCGCCAGTTGGAAGAAGACTTAAAGGAACGATTAAAGCGTCGTGCTGAGCGCCATGGGCGCAGCATGGAAGCAGAGATTCGTGAAATTCTGCGCAATGCGGCTTCGGAGCAGGTCGCTCCGATCTCAAATCTCGGATCGCGAATCGCCGCGCGCTTCCGCAGAGGTGGCCTGGTTACCGACCTGCCAGAGCTACATGGGCAGACGCCCCGAGCCGCTGATCTTGACAAGTGATCATCCTTGATACCAATGTGCTTTCGGCACTCATGCGGAAAGCGCCAGAAATTCCAGTCATCAAGTGGCTAGATCGCCAGCCGGCTGAATCGATCTGGATTACGAGCATTACAGTGTTCGAAGCGCACCTTGGCATCGCCTTGCTTCCTAAGGGCAAGCGGCAGCGGGCCTTATTAGCGGCGTTTATTCGGCTAATGCAAGTCGACCTCGAGAATCGCGTCCTCGATTTTGACAGAGTTGCTGCAGCCGAGGCTGCAGCACTGGCAGCGACCCGTCAAAAGGCAGGGCGGCCCGTTGATATACGCGATACCCAGATTGCCGGGATCGCGTTGGCGCGTCGCGCGACGCTCGCGACCCGAAACGTGAAACATTTTCAGGATCTGAACATTCCGGTTGTTGATCCTTGGGAGGGCGAGACGTAATTGGCGTTCCCGTACGGCCAAGAGCCGTCATTTGCCATTTGGCCGAGTAGCAGTCAGTCAATTGCCAATGTCAATGGTTGTCCTTGTTGCACATGGGCTGCGGGCTCGCCACATTGGTGCCATGCTAGTGACTGCGTGGTCGCTCGAATGGTCCTCCAGGTGGGGCCGGTCACCTAAAAGGCTTTCACCCTGTGGTGACGAGGCTATCACCTCTTCAATATATGGCACAATGAGCGCGCATAAGCACATCTGCAATACCAACGGGCTAGGGGAGGTGGTATGAACAATGAGCTCCAGGAGGCGATTAAGAAAGGCGATTTGATCCCTTTCCTGGGAGCAGGAGCATCCCGGGGTTGTACTACAAAGCGCGGGGATAACGTTCTAGACGGGGATTCACTGGCACAGCATTTGGCGAAAGTCGCGCAATACTAATATGCTAAAGAGCCGCTAGACGAGGTTTACGCGGCGGTTCGCGGGAAACTTGGCCCGCGCCTTGACCCCATACTCGAACAATTATTTCGAGACGTTCAGCCGTCGCAGGACTACCTAGAGCTGACTTCCTTTGCTTGGCGGCGGATCTACACAATAAACATTGACGATGCGCTCGAAGCAGCCATCCGTCGACAATGTGTTCAAAACTTACGTGTACATATCTCACGCGACCCTGTCGCCGATCAAGACAGTTTCTATGAACGCCTTGACTTAGTAAAACTCAATGGGTCTATTGATCGGCCTCAGGACGGAATAATTTTTTCTGCCAGTGAATATGCGAAAGCGAGCGCGCGACCGCTGCCGTGGTATGAGCAATGCGCCTCCGATTTTGTTCGTTCACAGATACTTTTTATTGGAACGAAATTGAGCGAGCCGCTGCTTAAGTTCCACATAGAACGATACAAGAATGTTGTTGGAAAATCGCCAGGTCGAAGTTATGTAATAACGCCATCAGCGACGCCGATGCAAAAGCAGGCACTCTTAGACTACAACATTGAACATATCTCTGGAACACTTGAAGACTTCGTCAAATGGCTTAAGTCGTCATTCCCCACACCTCTTAAGCCCCTTAACCTTGCCATGGAGAGTCTTCCGCAACTTAGGGAGCTACTTAAGTCCCCTGATGCGCAAAAATATGCATCGTTGTTTGATCACGTCACGCCAGTCAAGAAGACAAACCTCATTGTAGGCAGGAGGACAGACGGCAGTTCGATCATTCGAAATTTTTACAAAGGATATCGCCCCACCTGGGCTGATATCGTCGACGAAATTCCTGCCCGACTTGATGTATTTACATCGTCACGACAACAAATTTTATCTGGTTTCCTAAAGAACAGCATCGTGCCTCTAGTCGGGCCCGCAGGCTCAGGGAAAACCACACTGCTTATGCAGTTGTGCTTCGATTTCGCAAGTGAACGCGACTGGGAGGTCTACTTTATTGAGCAACCGATAGACTATTTGAGTGACACACTTGAAGCGATAGAACGTACTTCGACCGCACATCGGATACTCATTGGGATCGACAATATCGATTTTTTATCGGATCAACTGAAAAGTATCTTTATCTCACACCGTCTGCAACGCACAATGATTCTGGGCGCAGAACGCGAGAATATCTGGAAG